>NZ_VSJH01000002.1:0-157924 GCF_008124495.1 Pseudomonas sp. CK-NBRI-02
CCAACAGTGTGAGCGAAAGCTTTACCGTCGTTGCGACCGACAGCGATGGCAGCAGTGCCAGCGGCAGCATCGACGTGAATATTGTCGACGATGTGCCTCAAGCCAATCCCGATACCAAATCCATCGTGCACGAAGGCGGGGTGGTCACCGGCAACGTATTGCACAACGATGTGGTTGGGGCCGATGGTGCTCCTGAGGGCAAGGCCGTGGTCGGCGTAAGGGCTGGCAGCGATACCTCGACACCTGTTCATGGCGATGTCGGCACCCAGATCATGGGCACCTATGGCTACCTGATCCTCAACGCTGACGGCAGCGCCACCTACCACGCCAACCCCAACAGTGTGGCGGGTGCCGGTGCGACCGACACCTTCGTCTACACCATCCGCGACGCCGACGGCGACGAGAGCACCACCACCGTCACTATCAAGGTGCTGGACAGCGGACTGTCGGTCAGTGGGGCGGACCGTGATGTGACGGTTTACGAAAAAGCCCTGGACCTGAACCAGGACGGCAAGGACCTGGCGGCTGGCAACGTCACCGGCAGCGACCCAACCTCCACGGGTGAGACCGGGACAGGCACCCTGGTCGGCGCGGTGCAAGGCGGGGTCGGTGCGTTGACCTACACCTTGGTGGGCAATGCCGTCGGGCAATACGGTCAGATTCATCTGAACGGAGACGGCACCTACACCTACACCCTGACCTCGGCGCCGAAGACCCCAGGTGGCGTCAACGATGGCCCGAACACCCTGACCGAGACCTTCACCTACCAGGCGAAGGATCAGCAGGGCAATACCATCACCAGCCAGATCGTCATCAACATCGTCGACGACGTGCCCCAGGCCATCGCCGATGCGAAGTCGATCGTGCATGAAGGCGGGGTGGTCACCGGCAATGTGCTGTACAACGATGACCTGGGCGCGGACAAGGTGACCAATGGCAACGTCGTGGTTGGCGTGCGCGCTGGCAGCGACACTTCGACCGCCGCCCATGGTGAGGTTGGCACACAGATCATGGGCAACTATGGCTACCTGATCCTCAAGGCCGACGGCAGCGCCAGCTACCACGCCAACCCCAACAGCGTGGGCAGCGATGGCGCGACCGACACCTTCGTCTACACCATCCGCGACGCCGACGGCGATGAAAGCACCACCACCGTCAGCATCAAGGTACAGGACAGCCAGCCCTGGATCGGTGAACCGCAGGTGACGAACGCGCCTCCTGTGGCTGGGGCCGACCATCTCATCACCAATATCGCCGGCACTGGGATGACGGTGCCGGCCGAGGCCCTGCTGGCCAATGACAACGACCCTGATCACGACAAGCTCTCGGTGTCCTCGACCTACTTCGACACTCGGTTTTCCCCCAACGGCGCAGGTTTTGGCGTGGGAAGCGACACGCCTGTGGCCGACTTCGCTGGTACCGGCAGCAACTTGTCCAACCGGGTGCGTGACCTTGCGCGCAGCGAGTTCCGTGGGCCGGCCGACAGCATGGCGGCCGCGCTGATCGTGAGCGGCTTCCTGGCCTCGCCCAACGGCAACTTCGCCAACGCCCAGGATGTTTTGACGGTCACGCTCAAGAAAGGTGAGACCCTGAACCTGCACCATGACGTGTCGGCAAGTCAGGTCGCCATGGCATGGAGGGACGAAAGCGGTAGCTACCAGGCCATCGACAATGACAAAGGTTTCACTGCCAGCCACGACGGGACGTACTCCATCCACATGATCAACTTGTCCAGCGGCAATGGCAGCCACGGCAATGTGAACTACCTACTGACGATGTCGATCGATTACAGCAATGCCGAGCAGGATGCTTACAACGGCACTTACACGGTGAGCGATGGCCACGGCGGCAGCGCGACGGGCAATGCCGACATCACCTACCAGGGCGGCAGTGTGCTCACCGGCACTGCCGACAACGACACCCTGGTTGCCGGCGCGGGGAACGATACCCTGCACGGTGCTGCTGGCAACGATGTGCTGGTCGGTGGCGGTGGTGATGACAAGCTCTACGGCGGGGAAGGCAATGACCTGCTGATCGGCGGCCCGGGCAATGATCTGCTCGATGGCGGTGCAGGTACCGATACCGCCAGCTACGCCTCGGCCCCCGGCGCGGTGACGGTCAACCTGAACCTCACGGGGGCGCAGGATACCGGGGGCGCTGGTATCGACACCCTCAATGGCATCGATAACTTGATCGGCTCCGACTACAACGACCTCCTGATCGGCAATAGCGGCAACAACGTCCTCATCGGCGGGCTGGGCAATGACCGGCTCACCGGGGGGGGCGGTAACGATACGTTTGTGTGGCAGAAGGGGGATGTGGGGCACGACACCGTCACTGACTTCATCCCCGGCAGTGATCGCCTCGACCTGTCGCAGCTGCTTCAGGGAGAGCATGCCACGTCCGCCTCGCTGGACGACTACCTGCACTTCAAGGTCACCGGTACCGGAACCAATGTGGTCTCGACCATCGAAGTCAGCAGTGTGGCGGGCGCGGCGCCCACCCAGACCATCGAGCTGGCCGGGGTCGACTTGGCTCAGCATTATGGCGTCACGGCCGGCGCGGGTGGGGTGATCGCCTCGGGGCAGGACACTGCAACTATCATCAATGGGATGCTCAATGACCACTCATTGAAAGTGGATACTGTCTGAATGTTACGGGCGGCGTGAGACCCGCGCCTGCAGGCGCGGGCTCGCCTCTCGATCCAGGCACAAATGCGACGCCAGGGCATACGCCCTGGTCGTACCTGCAGCACCGGGCCTGCGTCAGCTCCCTAGACTGTGATCGAGCCCACCTCGGAATCAGTCCACATGTCCCTACGCGAATCCCATACCCCCAGCCAGGTCCAGTGGCAGCCCATGCTCTTGGGCGGTCAGCGCCTGGAAGGCGTCAGCTGGAAAATCCTGGCCGATACCGGCCCTTGGCAGGCCTACTGGATGAAAATGGCGCCCGGCAGCCGCTCAGTGCCGCACCGGCACGCAGCCACCGAGTTGCTGCAGGTGCTGGAGGGCGAAGTCATGGATGTCGATGGTCAGGTGTTTCGCGCGGGCGACAGCTTGGTCTACGCCGCAGGCTCCGAGCATTGGTTGCGTTCGCCCAGGGGGTGTCTGTTGCTGGTGGTGGAGTCCGAACCGTCGTCGCTCAGCGATTGAGCGTCAACCGGGGCGGCGCAGGGTCTTTTGCTTGAGAATGTACAGGCTGACCAACACGGCGCTGGTGAGCATGAAGGCCCGTGCCCAGAACAGGGGCACCAGGTAGCAGGAAAGGCCGATGCTCGCCCACATGAGGCCGATGGCGTAGACCTTGCCTTTGAGCGGGATGCCTTCGCCACTGAGGTAATCGCGGATCCACGGACCCAGTTTGGGGTGGTTGATCAACCAGTGGTGAAAGCGTGGCGAGCTGCGCGCGAAGCACGCCGCAGCCAGCAGCAGGAAAGGGGTGGTAGGCAGCACCGGCAGGAAGATCCCCACCACCCCCAGCGCAACGCTGAGCCAGCCGATGGCCAGCAACAGGTAGCGCATGACCACCTTAGTGGTGGCGCGGCTTGAGCAGGGCAGGTTTCTCGTCAGGGGCGTGCAGCAGCAGGAACAGCGCGGTGAGCGCCTCGGGGATCTGCACGATCATGTCATCCTGCAGGCTGGCATTGCGGGCGATGTCCTCGAACTCCGGTTGCTCGTCGAACAGGCCCGAACCGACCATGATCGGCAGCAGCATTTCGCTGACTTCTTCCTCGGCGTTCTCGAACCAGGCTTCCTCGCGCAGGAAGACGCCTTCCATGAAACCGATGCACCAGCCGCGCAGGTCGGAGTCGTCCGGCTCGTCGGTCAGGTCCAGGTCGCATGGCAGCTCGAACTCGTCGTCGCTGGCCAGTTGGCGGCCGATGTGGGCCTTGAGGGCCACCAGGGTCGCCTCGATCTCGGTGCGCTGGGCATCGCTCGCGTAGTGGGGCTCTTCAGCGAACAGGGCGTCGATCCATTCGCGCTCGGGAACTTCCTCGGAGCAGATCGACAGCGCGGTCAGGTAGCCATGGGCGGCGACGTAGTCCAGCGCTTCTTCGTGCAGCTCGTCGGCGTCGAGGAAGGCTTGCAGGCGGGTCAGTTGCTCGGCGAAGGACATTACAGGGCTACCTTGGGGAATAAACGATAACGAATTCTAGCACCTTGCGGCGGCTGGGGGCCAAGGGAACGTCTGTCGTGGGGAAGCAGTCAAGGCATCCTGCGCGAGCGGGCACTGGGGTATACTTCGCGATTTTTCACCCAGGGTGCCGTTTCCCCGGCATTCCGGCAAAAGCCGCTTACGCATTGGCAAGTGTGTCCGGCGGATTTTTCGTCCAGCCTGTGTCCAGGATGGTACGGCGATTTTGGAGTTTCCAATGCTCGAACAGGCTCAGCGCGTCCTCAAGGACATCTTCGGCTACGACAGTTTCCGGGGGCGCCAGGCAGCGATCATCGAATGCGTGGCCAGTGGCGGCGATGCCCTGGTGCTGATGCCTACCGGCGGCGGCAAGTCCTTGTGTTTCCAAGTGCCGGCCTTGCTGCGTCCGGGCCTTGCTGTCGTGGTTTCACCGCTGATCGCGCTCATGGACGACCAGGTCGCCACCCTCGACGAACTGGGGGTGGCGGCCGCTGCGCTGAATTCGACCTTGAGCGCCGAGCAGCAACGCGAGCTGGCCGGGCGCCTGCGTCGTGGCGAGGTGAAGATGCTGTATCTGGCCCCCGAGCGCCTGGTGCAGCCACGCATGCTGGAGTTTCTGCGGACCCTGGATATCGCGCTGTTTGCCATCGATGAAGCTCACTGTGTCTCGCAGTGGGGCCATGATTTTCGCCCGGAATACCTGCAACTGGGCCAACTGGCCGAGCTGTTCCCCCAGGTACCCCGGATCGCCCTGACTGCAACGGCCGACATGCGTACCCGCGAGGAGATTGTCCAGCGCCTGCATCTGCAGGGCGCAGAGCGATTCCTGTCGAGTTTCGACCGGCCCAACATCTTCTACCGCATCGTGCCCAAGGAAGCGCCGCGCAAGCAGCTGATGGCGTTTCTCGCAGAGCGCCGTGGCAATGCCGGCATCGTCTATTGCCTGTCGCGCAAGAAAGTCGACGAGACAGCCGCCTTCCTCTGCGAGCAGGGCTTCCCAGCCCTGCCTTATCACGCCGGCCTGGCCGCCGAGACCCGTGCGGCCAACCAGCATCGCTTCCTCAACGAGGAAGGCTTGATCATGGTCGCCACCATTGCCTTCGGCATGGGCATCGACAAGCCTAACGTACGCTTCGTCGCCCACCTCGATCTGCCCAAATCGATGGAAGCCTATTACCAGGAAACCGGCCGTGCCGGCCGTGATGGCCTGCCGTCTGACGCCTGGATGGCCTACGGCCTTCAGGACATGGTGATGCTCAAGCAGATGCTGCAGAACTCCGAAGGCGACGAGCGCCACAAGCGCATCGAGCAGCACAAGCTCGACGCCATGCTGGCGCTGTGTGAAGAAACCCGCTGTCGCCGCCAGACACTGCTGGCGTACTTCGACGAAGTGCTCGAACAGCCCTGCGGTCATTGCGACAATTGCGTAGACCAGGTCCAGACCTGGGATGCCACCGAGCCTGCGCGCCAGGCCCTGTCGGCGGTATACCGCACTGGTCAGCGCTACGGGGTGGGCCATCTGGTCGATGTGCTGGTGGGCAAGGATACCGAGAAGGTGCGCAGTTTCGGTCATGAAAAGCTGTCGGTGTTCGGCGTCGGCAAGGCCCTGAGCGAACACGAATGGCGTTCGCTGTTCCGCCAGCTGGTGGCACGTGCCTTGGTGGACATCGACCTGGAAGGCTACGGTGGGCTGCGTCTGACGGACAGTTGCCGGCCCTTGTTGCGCGGCGAAGTCACCTTGCAGTTGCGCCGCGACCTCAAACCACAGGCCGTGGCCAAATCCTCCGGTGGCGGCAGCCCTGCCAGCCAGCTGGTGCGTGCCGAGGAGCGCGAGCTCTGGGAGGCGCTGCGAGCCCTGCGGCGCAAGCTGGCCGAGGAGCACAGCGTGCCGCCTTATGTCATCTTCCCCGACTCGACCCTGCTGGAGATGCTGCGCAGCCAACCTACCAGCCTCAGCGACATGGCCCAGGTCAGTGGCGTCGGTGCGCGCAAGCTGGAGCGTTACGGCGAAGCGTTCCTCGAGGTACTCAATGGCGGTACGGGGGATCAGGCGCCGAAGGTGGTGCTCGACCTTCGCCACGAGCTGGTCAGCCTGGCCCGTGCCGGCATGACGCCGGCGCAGATCGCCGGCCAGCTCAATTGCAGTGAGAAGAATGTCTACAGCCTGCTGGCCGAGGCCCTTGGTCGCCAGGAGTTGAGCCTTGAGCAGGCTCTGGATCTGCCCGAAGACCTGCTGATGGAAGTGCAGGATGCCTTCCTTGACGGCGAAGGCGAACTGCCTCCGGTATCGGCAGTGTCACCATTGTTCGGCCAGCGCGTACCTGAAGGCGTGCTGCATTGTGTGCGTGCGGCATTGGCCGCGGAGTTCGAGCTGTGACTGACCCTCGTCACGCTTTTTGACGATTATCGGACATTCCCGCGCGCTGCAGCCTTGCCTGTTGGCGTCGGGCATGATTAGCTGGCTAATAATTAGTTCTGTTCATAGAGTCGCTTATGCCCCTGACCGATAACCAACACCGCTTCGGCATGCAGCTGGCCCAGATGTCCCGTGGCTGGCGCGCCGAACTGGACCGCCGCCTTGCCGGGCTCAACCTGTCCCAGGCACGCTGGTTGGTGCTGTTGCACCTGGCCCGCTTCGAAGAGTCCCCGACCCAGCGCGAGCTGGCCCAGAGCGTCGGGGTCGAGGGGCCGACGCTGGCGCGGTTGCTCGACAGCCTGGAGAGCCAAGGCCTGGTGCGCCGTCAGGCGGTGATGGAAGACCGTCGGGCGAAGAAAATCCTGCTGTGCCCACCGGCCAAGCCGCTGATCGACCAGATCGAGACCATCGCCAACGCCCTGCGTCAGGAGTTGTTCACAGGGGTCGACGAGGCTGATCTGGAAGTCTGCATGCGGGTGCATGCGAAGATTCTCGCCAACCTCGAAAAATCCTGAATCCATGCCACGTGGGGCCGCACGGCGGCTCCACTGGTTTAGAAGGTATGACCCAGGTTCAGGTACACCGCCTTCTGATGTTCATCATTGGCTCCATAGCTGATGTTCAACGGCCCCAACGGTGTCTCCAGGCCCAGGAAGATGCTCGCTGCGTTGATGTACCCGCTGTCGAACTCGTTGTCGTTGTTCCAGGCCCGGCCACGCTCGAGCGAGCCCCCCAAATACAATGGGAAGTCCAGCGGTAGGTAGGCGCGGGGCGTCAGGCGGCGGTAGTAGACCATGCGCATCAGGCTGATGTTCTGCCCCGACACCGAGTCCTGGCGAAAGCCCGACAACTGCCTGGCCCCACCGAACACGAAGCTTGAGGTCACCACCTGGGCGTCATCCAGGGTGCGCCCATAGCGCCCGCCCAGCACCAGGCTGTTCGGCCCGCTGCTCAAGGCCTTGTCCAGCTTGAACTCCCACTGGCGGTACTGCTCGTCCGAATCCAGCGACTTGTCGTATTGGCGCACGGCCAGCCCGATGTCTTCGCCGCTGTGAGGGAAGTACACGTTGTCAAACGTGTCGAAGGAGTACTTCAGCTCGTAGAAACCTTCGTTGAAGCTGACCGAAGGCAGGTCCTGGTCCCCGATGCGTACCTCGGCCTCGCCCCAGGCCTTGCCCACCCCCACGCGTACTTCGCCATAGGTACCGATCTGTCGACCGAGGTTGAGGCCGAAGCCGTAGCGCTCAAGGCGGTATTCGGCGATCGGGTCGTTGTCCAGGGTCGCCTCGATGTTCTGCGAGCCGAAGTCCAGATAGGGCGCGATGAAATAGCGCGAGCCCACATCCAGGGGTTGGTAGAACTCGCTGTAGAGCTCCTGCTGGTCGCCGATCTGGGCACGGGTCAGCCACTCGGCGCCTAGCCGGTTGATACCGTTGACCCGGTAGCTGGCGCCGAGGTTGAAGGCGCTGTCGCCGCGCATGTCGTCCGAAAGATTCAGGCCCAGGCGCAGGTAATCGGTGCCGCCACGCCTGCCGCGGGCATTGATCACCAGAGTGTTGTCATCGCCTTTGTGCACCACGCGGTACTGCACCCGGTCGAAGTAGTCCAAGCCGTACAGAGTGCCCATGTCTGTCTGCAGACGATCCAGCTCCAAGGGCTCGCCCAAGGGTTGGCGGATGTAGTAACGGATCACATCGTCGCTGACCTTCGAATCGTTCTCCACCTTGATCGCGGTGATGATCGGCCGGCGCTGGCGTGGCGAGCGAGCCACGGCCAGCCCGGTATCGCCCTCGGCGCGGCGCAGGCTGGCCAGGCGGTTGTCCAAGGCTCGGGCGGCGCGATAGCCGGCATCGATCATGTCTTGGGCGCGGCCGAAATCGGTCACGCCGAAGGCGGCGAGCGAGGGCTGGATGAGGACATCGTCTTGGTGCAGGCTGGCCAATTGCTCCTCGGAGTTGCGTCGGGTCATCAAGGTGATCGACTGGTTGAGCACGTCGACCACCGTGGCCAGTTGCTTGCGGTCACGCAAGGGGGTGCCGATGTCGACCACGATGGCCAGGTCCACCCCCATGTCCCGCGCCACATCGACGGGAATGTTGTCGACCATGCCACCATCCACCAACAGGCGGCCGTCGAGTTCGACCGGGGCGAACACGGCCGGGATCGACATGCTGGCGCGGATCACCTGGGGCAGGTGGCCGCGGCTGAACACCACCTTTTCGCCACTGGCGATGTCGGTGGCTACGGCGCGAAAAGGGATCGGCAGCTTGTCGAAATCACGGGTGTCGGCGGTGTGGGCCAGCTTGCTTTCCAGCAGCAGGGAGAGGTTCTGGCCCTGGATCACGCCCAGGGGCAGGCCAAGACTGCCATCGTCGCGAAAGCTGAGCTTCTGCTTGACCAGGAAATCGCGGTCGTCCTGCTTGCGCCGGAACGGTACGTCCTTGCGTGGCGGTGCATCGGACAGCGCCTGCTGCCAGTCGAGGGTGGTGGCGAGTTTCTCGAGCTCCTCGACGCTGTAGCCGGAGGCATACAGCCCGCCGATCACCGCCCCCATGCTGGTGCCGGCGATAGCGTCGATGCGTACACCTTGCTCCTCCAAAGCCTTGAGCACGCCGATATGGGCAATGCCCCGGGCCGCGCCACCTGACAACACTAGGCCGACCTTGGGCCGGGCGACTTCAGCGGCCAGGGTAGTGAAACTGGTGACTATCAGCAAAAGGCAGAACAGCAGGCGGCGCATCGTGAGTCTCAAAACCGTGGTCAAAGACCGCTAGTATAAGCGGCTCATCCCGAAGGAGACGCGTTGCCATGACGCAGCCCAAGCCTGAAATCGTCATCACTTATTGCACGCAATGCCAATGGCTGTTGCGTGCGGCCTGGCTGGCTCAGGAGTTGCTCAGCACCTTTGCCGACGACCTGGGCCGCGTGGCCCTGGAGCCGGGTACCGGTGGCGTGTTCCGCATAACCTGCGATGGCATCCAGCTCTGGGAGCGCAAGGCCGATGGTGGCTTCCCCGAGGCCAAGGTGCTCAAGCAGCGACTGCGCGACCAGATCGACCCGCAGCGCGACCTGGGCCATAACGATCGCTGATCAGGCGCTTTCGGCCAGTGAGCGCTGCCTGGGCGGTTGCTCGGCGGCCATGCGACTGGAGAGCACGATGGCGAAGATGATCAGCACACCGCCCACCAACATGCGCACGGTCGGCGTTTCGGCGAACACCACCCAGGCGACGGCGATGCCATAGACCGGCTCCATGCCGAACACCACGGCGGCGGTGCGCGCCTTGATCACTGCCAGGCTGGCGACGAACAGGCTGTGGGCGACGCCTGTGCAGAAGATGCCGAGCAGGGCGATCCACAGCCAGTCCATGGTCGCTACCTGGTTCAGGCCTGGGCCGGCGAAGGGCAGCAGGCACAGACCGACCACCAGGTTCTGCCACAGCGCCGCCTGTACCGCCGGCAGCCGTCCGGAACCGGCGCGATTGGTCAGCGACAGCAGCGAGAACAGCAATCCCGAGAGCAACGCCCACAGCAGCCCGCCTGTCGCTTCGCTTTGCAGGTCGAAGGCAGGGGTGACCAGGACCAAGCCGATGCTCACCAGCACCACCAGCACGGCCTCGTTGCGGCGTATACGCTCGCGGAACAACACGCCTTCGAGAATCACTGTGAAGGCGGGGAAACTGGCGAAGCCGAGGGTGGCGATGGCCACGCCGCCGACCTTGACGGCGATGAAGAAACTGACCCAATGCCCGGCCAGCAGCACCCCGCCGAGCAGCAGCCGGCGCGCATCCTGGGCGCTGAGGCGTTGCCAACCGGGGCCGGCGAGGCTGGCGAACAGTGCCAGAGCGAGCACGGCGAAGGCGGCGCGTCCGAAGACGATGATCGTGGGGCTGGCACTGGTCGCCAGCTTGCCGAAGACGCCGGTAAGGCCGAAGAAAAGGGCGCCGATGTGCAGGGCGCCAAGGGCGGTGCGGTGGTTCATGGTAGTCCTTGTGATGACAGTGGCCCAGGCGCGGTGGAGTGGGTGTATCCGGCGATGGGTCAGGCGGCCGGCGAACAACCCGCTGGCTCGATATTCCAGGGCCAGTCTACGAGGGCTGTCGCGTACTGTCTGTCGCGATCCTCGCGTCAGTTGTCGCCAGGCTCGCGGCGCAAGGCCATGGGCGAGCGGCCGAAGTCGCGCAGCATGGCGGCAGAAAACGCACTCTGGGAACTGTAACCGACCTGCGCGGCAATTTCGCCGATCGGCAGGCAGGTCTGCTGCAGCAAACGTCGCGCCTTGAGCAATCGCCGCTGGCGGATGTAGTCCATTGGCGTCATCGCGCATTCTCTGGCGAAGCGCGCATGCAGGCGGGCGCTGGACAAACCGGCCAGGCGTGCCAGGTCGGCCACCTGCAGCGGGTGGGCCGCATGCTGCTCGATGTGCGCATCGAATGCCGCGTAGGGCAGGCGCCGCTGGACGCTCGCCGGCAGGGTGTGCGCATTGAGGCTGGCCAGCAGCAGGACTGCGCCCTGCTGGGCGATCAAGGGGTCATCCACCGGGCTGCTGGCGAGCCAGTCGACCAACTGTTGCTGCCGGCTGTCCAGGCTCAGAGGGCCTGGACGATCCAGCAGGCGGCGGCTGGCATCGGCGTGGCGGCCCAATTGCTCGTACAACCAGTGTTCATCAGGAACATCCAGCACCAGGCAGTCGCTGCCGGATGGACTGCCGCAGGTGTGATGTGCGCCGGCTGGCACCACCATCAGGCCCTGGCGCTGGACTAAAGCGCCATGGCCCTGCACCTCGAAATCCAGGCGGCCGCCCAGGCCAAACACCAGTTGTGAATGGTCGTGACTGTGGGCAATCAGGTCGTGGCGGTAGTGGCGCAGGGAGAGGATCGGGCCGGCGGTCATGGGAGCTTCCTCGCGGGGCAGGGCGCTAGGCTCTGTGCGAAATGTATCCGCACTCGCCCACACTGCGTTGAAACGGGGTTGGAATGCTCGTGTACGCCAATACGCTGCGCTTGCCCGCTCCGTTTCGTGAACACATTGCATTCGGGCCCTAGTGTACACACCGGGCTGTTGCTCGGGGAATCCGTCACGCCGCTGCCACCAACCTGTCATCCGCAACTGCCAGTCTCCAGCAAACAGCGTAGGAGCCTGCCCATGACCCATGCCGAACTCGCCCGCCCGTCGCGCAAGCAACGCGTGCGCACCTTGTGGATTTCCGATGTGCACTTAGGTACCCGCGATTGCCAGGCCGAACACTTGTCGCAGTTTCTCAAGGGGTACCAGGCCGACCGCATCTACCTGGTCGGGGACATTATCGATGGCTGGAAGCTGCGCGGTGGCATCTACTGGCCCCAGGCCCATACCAATGTTATCCGTCGGTTGCTCACCCTGAGCAAACGCGGCACCGAGGTCATCTATGTCACTGGCAACCACGACGAATTCCTGCGGCGCTACTCCAAGTTGATCCTGGGTAACATCCAATTGGTGGACGAGGCCGAACACTTGACCGCCGATGGCCGGCGCCTGCTGGTGATCCATGGCGACCAGTTCGATGTGATTACTCGCTACCATCGCTGGCTGGCGTTCCTGGGTGATCGGGCCTATGAATTCACCCTGGTGCTCAACCGTTGGCTCAACCAGTGGCGGGCCCGCTATGGCTACGGCTATTGGTCGCTGTCGGCGTACCTCAAGCACAAGGTCAAAGGGGCGGTGAACTTCATCAGTGACTTCGAAGATGCCATCGCCCACGAATGCACCCGGCGGGGCTTGCACGGCGTTGTCTGCGGTCATATCCATCACGCCGAGATTCGCCAGGTAGGAGAGGTGCAATACCTCAATTGCGGCGACTGGGTGGAGTCGTGCACGGCGCTGATCGAGCACTGGGATGGGCAGATCGAACTCTATCGCCTGGCCGATGCCCAGGCCCGCGAGGCCGAGCGTTTGGCCGCGCTACGTGAGACGGCCTAGCTGCCTTAGAGGCTGATCTTGCCGCGCAGGATATCGCGGAACATGGCGAAGTCGCCCAGCAGGCTGTACAGCGGATGGCTGAAAGTGGCCGGGCGGTTCTTCTCGAAAAAGAAATGACCGATCCAGGCAAAGCCATACCCGGCAAAGGGTACGACCAGCAGTAGTTGCCAGCGCCCGCTGGCGAAGGTGTAGGCGAGCAGGGCGATGACCAGGCTGGTGCCGACGAAGTGCAGGCGGCGGCAAGTGGGGTTGCTGTGTTCGCCCAGGTAATAGGGGTAGAACTCGGCAAAACTTCGAAAATGTGCGGTAGGGGTCATGGCAGTACTCCCGTCAGGTTCGCGTTGTGAACAGATACACGGCGCGGAGCCTGAATCGAGTCTAGAGTGATTGTCGGAGCCGGCCAGTGACCAAAGGCGCCAATTGAGTATCTTTTCGATTCGCCGCATGAAGCGGTCAGCAAAAGAAGCCTGCCATGAGCGAGAGAACCACGTCAGCCAGCTGGGCATCAGGGATTGTCAAAGCGCTCGAGCTGGAAGGGCTCGATTGCCAGGCCATGTTCAAGCAGCTCGGGCTGGATTTTGCGGCCCTGGACGATCCTGACGCGCGCTTTCCCCAGGACGCCATGACCCGCCTGTGGCAGCTGGCGGTGGAGCTTTCGGGCAATGAAGCGATTGGCCTGAACATGGCCCGGGTGGTGCGTCCGGCATCGTTCCATGTGGTGGGTTATGCGCTGATGTCCAGCCGCACCCTGGCCGAGGGATTCGAACGCCTGGTGCGTTATCAGAGAATCATCGCCGAGAGCGCCGATCTGAGCTTTCGCCTGGAGCCGGAGGGTTACGCGCTGGTGCTGACCGTGCATGGCGACCACCTGCCTCCCACCCGCCATAGCGCCGAGGCGTCGCTGGCTTGCGCGTTGTCCTTGTGCACCTGGCTCAGTGGGCGTGCCATCCAGCCGCGCCGGGTGTTGATCCAGGGGCCACAGCCGAAGAACGTCGAGCCCTACAAGACGGCGTTCCATGCCCCTTTGGTGTTCGGTGCGCCCCATGATGCGCTGGTGTTCGAGCGGGCGGACATGGAGGCCCCGCTGCCGACGGCCAACGAGGCCATGGCCGTGCTGCACGACCGATTCGCTGGGGAGTACCTGGCACGCTTCTCGGAAAGCCGGGTGACCCATCGGGTGCGCCAGGTGTTGTGTCGCGTCCTGCCCCAGGGTGAGCCCAAGCGCGAAACCCTCGCCCAGGCGTTGCACCTGTCCCAGCGTACCCTGCAGCGCCGCTTGCAGGAGGAGGGCACCAGCTTCCAGACCTTGCTCGACGACACCCGCCGGGAACTCGCCGAACAGTACCTGGCCCAGCCCGGCATGACTTTGCTGGAAACCGCCTACTTGCTGGGGTTTGCCGATCCGAGCAACTTTTACCGGGCGTTCCGCCGCTGGTTCGATGTCACCCCAAGCGAGTATCGCGCCCGCCTTGAGGCAGAGTCGGTCAGTGACGCCAGAACGCCGGCATGCACAACACCAGCACCGTAATGATTTCCAGACGGCCGAGCAGCATGCCGCCTGAAAGAATCCACTTGGCCGCATCCGGCAGGGTCGCATAGTTGCCCGCAGGGCCAATCACCTCGCCCAGGCCCGGCCCGACGCCGGAGACGGTGCCCGCGGCGCCGGTCAGCGCGGTCATCCAGTCCACGCCCAGCAACGACAGCAGCAGGGCGATGACACAGATGGTGACGGCGAAGAAGAATGAGAAGGTCAGGATCGAGCGCACGATCTCTTCGTCGAGACGGTGGCCGTTGTATTTTTGCTTGATGACCGCGCGGGGGTGGATCAACTGGTTGAGGCTCGCCTTGAGCAGGATGTAGGCGACCTGGAAGCGGAAGATCTTGATGCCGCCGGCAGTGGAGCCGGAGCAGCCCCCGATGAAGCCCAGGTAGAAGAACAGCATCAGCGAGAAGTTGCCCCACAAGCTGTAGTCGCCCAGGGCGAACCCAGTGGTGGTGACCACCGACGTGACGTTCAGCGCCACATGGCGCAAGGCGTCGAGCCAGTGCAGATTGGTGGTGGCCCAGTACCAAGTGCCCAGTACCAGCCAGGTGGCCACCAGCAAACCGAGCAGGCCTTGGACCTGCTGGTCGCGGATCAAGGCCTTGCGGTTACCGCGCAAGGTGGCCACGTACAAGGTAAACGGCACGCTGCCCAGGATCATCACCACCACCGCCACCCAGTGCACGGCTGGGATGTCCCACTTGGCCAGGGACTGATCGGAGGTGGAGAACCCGCCGGTGGAAATCGCCGACATGGCATGGTTGATGGCATCGAACGGCCGCATGCCTGCCCACCAGAACGCCAGGCTGCCGAACACGGTGATGCCGACATACACCGCCACGATCGACTTGGCGACCATGTGCGAGCGCGGCATGACCTTTTCAGAGCGGTCGGAGGATTCGGTCTGGAACAGGCGCATGCCACCGATTCGCAGCAGCGGCAGGATCGCTACCGCCATGCCGATGAAGCCGATGCCGCCGAGCCAGTGCAGCATCGAGCGCCACATCAGGATGCCTGGGGACATGTTGTCGAGCCCGCTGAGCACCGTGGCGCCAGTGGCGGTGATGCCGGACATGCTTTCGAAAAAAGCGTCGGTGTAACTGATGTGCTGGGTCAACAGGAACGGCAGGGCGGCGAACACGCACACGACCAACCAACTGCTGACCGTCAGCAGGTACATGTCGCGTGGGCGCAGGTGGACGTGCTCGGGCCGCCCCTGAACGACCAGCGCCAGGCCGGCGATGAAGGTGATCAGGCTCGACCAGAGGAACGAAGGCATGTCGCTGGTGCGTTCGAAGACCACCAGGGTCGTCATGGGCACGACCATGCTGACCGCCAGGGTGATCAGGAAGATGCCGATGATGAAACCAATGATCCTTAAAGTCGGCAACGCCATGTGATCTGCTCTGACTCGAAACGGAAAGGGCGCCATTTTAAGCGGCAGGCTGCAAGCTGCAAGCGTGAGAGGACGTTTTTCTTGCGGCTTGCAGCTTGCGGCGTGCAGCTTGAGAATGGCCGCACTTTTTCAATCTGCCAGGAGGGTAGCCCATGGAGGCTCTCGACGCATTGCTCAACCGTGTTTCCGTGCCACGCCTGACCGACCCGGCGCCCAATGCCGCCCAGCGCGAAGCGCTGTTCCAGTCGGCCTTGCGCGCCCCGGACCATGGCCAGCTGCGCCCATGGCGCTTCCTGACCATCGAGGGTGCGGCTCGTGAAAAGCTCGGTGAGCTGTTCGCCGAAGCGGTACAGAAGAAGGGCGACGCCAGCCAGGCCGCGCTGGACAAGGCGCGGGCCATGCCGCTGCGTGCGCCTTTGCTGATCGTGGTGGTGGCTCGCCTGCAGGACCACTTCAAGGTGCCCAAGTCCGAGCAACGCCTTGCAGCCGGTTGCGCTGCCCATGGCATTCTCATCGCCGCTCATGCCCAGGGGATCGGCGCTGTGTGGCGTACCGGCGACATGGCGTTCGATGCTCATGTGCACCAAGGCCTGGGGCTTGCCGACAACGAGGAGCTGATCGGCTACCTGTATGTCGGCACGCCCATGGCTGAGCCACGGACCGCTCCGGTGCTGGCTACCGCCGACTTCGTCAACGCCTGGGGCGAGTGATTCACCAGGGCCGCTGCACGGTCCTGGGTCCTTTCAGTCGGTAATCATCTCGCAGGGCAGCTCCAGCGTCGCGACAAACCCGCCTTGCGGATGATTGCCTAGCACTAGGTTCCCGCCGTGGCGTTCCGCCGCCCGTCGGGCGATGGCCAGTCCCAGGCCGTGCCCAGGTGCTTCCTGCCCAGGAGCGCGGAAGAATGGCTCCCCCAACTGCGCCAGGTGCTCATCGGCCACCCCGGGCCCATGGTCACGTACGCTCAGTACGATCCGCCCAGCCTCGCGAACGGCATGGATCTCGATCGGCTGACCTGGCGGGTTGAAGCGCAAGGCATTGCGCACCAGGTTGTCCACGGCACGCTCGATCAGTGTCGGCCAGCCTTGCAGGGTGAGCCCCGGGGTGGCCTCCAGGCGTATTTCCTGCTCCGGGACGCTGAGCTGGGCGTCCTTGCGCACGCTGCCCAGCAGGGCGTTGAGGTCCACTGGCTCGGCATGGGACTGCTCGGCGTCGACCCTGGCCAGGGCGAGGATTTCGCTGATCAGGTCTTCCAGGCGATCGCACTCACGGGTCAGTCGCGGCCATAGGGCCTGGCGCTGCTCAGGCTCGGCACGTTCGGCCAAGGCCAGGGCGATGCGCAGCCGCGCCAAGGGTGAGCGCAGCTCGTGGGAGACATCGCGCAGCAGTTGCCGCTGGCTGCCGATCAGGCTTTGCAACCGCGCGCCCATCTTGTTGAAGTCATTGGCCAGTACACCGAACTCGTCACGCCGGGCCGCCAGTCGCGCCAGGCTGTTCTGCTGGTAGCTGGTTTGTCCCAGATCGTGTACCGCCCCTCGCAGCCGGCTGAGCGGGCGGGTGATCGACAGCGTGACGAACAGGCTGAACAGCGTCAGCACCACCAGGGCGATTCCCAAGGCGCTGAGCGGCCACAGCAGGCTCTCGCGGTGCCAGGCGTTGAGCGCCGGATGTGGAATGCGGTAGATCAGCAGGTAGGTCTCGCCACTGTCTGGACTGGTGTATTCCTGGGTCAGGCGACGCCAGGGCAGACGGCGCTGGTCATTGTGCTGACGGGCCTCGAAGGCGGCGGCGCGACGTGGGAAAGTGCCCGGGACCACGGCCTCGCCACTGTCGTTGAGCACTTGCACATCGATGCCAAAGCGGTGCTTGCGCCGTTCCAGAAAGCGCTGGGCAGACTCCAGGCCTTCCTGCTCATAGTGCTGGGTCCAGCGGCTGGCCAGGGTATTGAGGCCCGGATGGCGACTGAGGATCCAGGCATCCTGGTTGAGCATGTGGCCAAGCAGGATCGACAGGCCGGCGACCAGGGCGATGGCCAGCCAGAAGCTGGCCAGGATGCGCCAGAACAATGACCGCAAGAGCACCTCCTGAAAGCAAGAAAAACCCGGCCCGCCGGGAGGCGGGTCGGGCGCAGGGCTGACAGCTTACTGGGCCTTGGTGCCTTTTTCAGCTTTCCAGGCCTGGAACTCCTGCCACTCGGCCTTGCGGGCGGCGCGTTCCTTTTGCAGCTCGTCGAACTTCTTCTGCTGGTCGGGCTTGAGCAAGGCGCGGATATCGGCCTGGGTCTTGTCGTGGCTGGCCTTGATCTCGTCTTTCATGGCCTTCTGGTCGGCAGCCGGCAACTTGGCGATGTAACGTTCGGTGATGTCGCGGCGGTGCTTCATTTGCTCGCCCATCAGCTTGCCGATCTGCTGGCGCTGGTCGCGGCTCAGGTCCAGTTGGGCGAAAGGCGCGTCACCGCGATGATGCCAGCCACCGTGGTGCGGACCGCCTTCGGGCATGGCCATGGCCACGGTCGGCAGGGTGGCGGCGAACATCAGAGCGATAAGGGTCTTGCGCATGGTGTTTCTCCTTTCATGGGCCGGTGGTTACCGGATGAGCCCAGTCTAGGGAAAGCAAGGTCAAGGGCGGTCAGGTGAGCGTAAAGACTTGGTAAAGGCTTGGGCTGCAAGCTGCAAACTACAAGACAGATCCGTGGGGAGGCTGCCTTCTTGCAGCTCATCGCTTGCCGCTACAGGCTGTAGTAGTAACCGCGGCTACGCAGGGCAACGATGCGAGGTCGGCCATCAGGGTGCGGGCCGACTTTCTTGCGTAGGTTGCTGACGTGCATGTCCAGGCTGCGGTCATAGAGGGTCAGCTTGCGGCCCAGGGCGATCTGCGCCAGTTCCTGTTTGTCCAGTGGGTCGCCAGGCTGGCGCAGCAATGCCTCGAGAATGCGGCTTTCGGAAAGCGTGAGGGTCATTTCGCGAGCATCGACACTGACCACGCCCCGCGCAGGGCTGAAGGTCAGGTCGCCGACTTCGAGCTGGGTGCTGGTGGCTGCCGGGTGGCTGCGACGCAGCACCGCGCGCAGGCGGGCGGTGAGCTCGCGTGGGTCGCAGGGCTTGGCCAGGTAGTCGTCGGCGCCCAGCTCCAGGCCCAGGATGCGGTCCAGGGGTTCGCCGCGGGCCGACAGCATCAGCACTGGCAACTCCGCATGCTCGGTGCGCAGTTGCTTGAGCAGCTCCAGGCCACTGCCATCAGGCAGCATCACGTCCAGCACCACGGCCGCCGGCGCATGGGCAGCCAAGGCCTGGCGCGCGCTCTGGCCATCGTGGCAGGCACGTACGTCGAACCCTTCCTGGCTCAGCCAACTGCCGAGCAGCTCGCAGAGTTCCTGGTCATCATCAATCAGTAACAGCTCGCTCATGACTCACTCAATTCAACCATTGACGGCGTCTTCTGTGTCCGCCACTGGCTAAGATACCGCAGACAGCCGAAAACAGTGCAACGGCCGAGCCGATCACGAACCATAACTGCTGGTCGCTGAGCAGCGGTACCGGGGCGCTGGCTTGCAGCTCCTTGAGCGAAAGCTTAAGGCGCTGGTTTTCCTGGCGCAGGCGTGCGAGCTGGGCATTGTCTTGCCCGTTTTGGGTGTCTTGCAATTGCTGGTTGAGCGCGGCGCGTTGCTGTTCACTGTCCTGCAGACGTTGCTGCAGCTCCGTGATCTGCGCAGCGGCAGTCAACGACAGTGGTTCTTCGGCAATGGCGAAAGGGGACAGCGACAGCAGGCAAAGCAGCAGTGACATCGGACCTCGGCGCATTGGAACTCCTGATTCCTATCGGTTCAGAAGGTTGTCGGCCGCAGGTCGTAATAGATGAGCGCGGGCCTCATGAGCCTGTCATGAGGCCCGGTCCGATCAAGGCAGGACTTGCTTGAATGGCTTGACCACGACCTTGTCGTACACGCCGGCGGCGATGTACGGGTCGGCATCGGCCCAGGCTTGGGCGGCGGTCAGGGAGTCGAATTCGGCGACGATGAGGCTGCCGGTGAAGCCTGCGGCGCCTGGGTCGTTGCTGTCGATCGCCGGGTGCGGGCCGGCCAGGATCACACGTCCCTCGGCCTTGAGCTGCTGCAGGCGCTCGATGTGCGCCGGGCGGGCAGCCAGGCGTTTTTCCAGGGAACCTTCGACGTCGCTTGCGATGATGGCGTAGAGCATGTCAATCCTTAGGTTTGGAAGTGGAGGGGTCGCTGTCATGCAGGTGGCGCGACAGGTACACGCCCTGGGCCACCAGGAAGATCACGGTCATGCCCAGGCTGCCGAACACCTTGAAGTCGACCCAGAAGTCCTGGAAGGTGAATGCGACGAACAGGTTGGCCGCACCGCACACCAGGAAGAAGCCGATCCAGGCCAGGTTCAGGCGCGTCCAGATTGCCTCGGGCAGGCTCAGGGCGTGGCCCATGATGCGCTTGATCAGGACCCGGTCACCGACGAAGTGGCTGCCGGCGAAGGCCAGGGCGAACAGCCAGTTCACCACCGGTGCTTTCCACTTGAGGAAGGTTTCGCTGTGGAAGGCCAGGGTAAGGCCGCCGAACACCAGGCAGGCGACCAGGGTCAGCAGCTGCCCCTTCTCGAGCTTGCCGTGGCGCAGGAACAGCGCGCCGTAGACCACCAGGGAGCTGAGAATCAGCACCGCCGTGGCGCTGTAGATGCCGCCGAACTCGACGCTGTGACCAGCGATTTCGACCGCGCGCGGGTCGAGTTTGTAGACGATGAAGAACAACAACAGCGGGATGAAATCGATGAATTGTTTCACAGTGGCAGCCAGAAGCGGGATGTGACGGCATAATAACAAACATCGATTCCAGCGAAAGCGCTCCTCCATGAATGTTGATCTGCACTGTCACAGCACGGCCTCCGACGGCGCCTTGTCGCCTTCGGCCCTGGTCGCCCGGGCCCACGAGCACGGGGTGCAGACGTTGGCACTGACCGACCACGACACCATAGAAGGCCTGGCCGAGGCGCGTCAGGCCTGTCACGCCAACGGCATGCGCTGGGTCAGTGGAGTGGAACTGTCCTGTACCTGGGGGGGCGCCACGATCCATGTGCTGGGCTATGACTTCCCGCTCGATGCACCGCCGCTACTCGAGGCTATCGAGGCCTTGCACCGTGGCCGTTGGCTGCGCTCCGAGGAAATCGACCGACGGCTCGCGGCCAAGGGCATGCCCGGCACGCTCGAAGGCGCCAGGGCGGTGCAGCAGGAGCTGGGCGACAGCGGCAATGCCCCGGCGCGTCCGCACTTTGCCGAGTTCCTGGTGCGGGCCGGCCACGTCAAAGACCGCGGCGAGGCGTTTCGCAAGTGGCTGGGCGCCGGCAAGCTGGGCGACGTCAAGCTGCATTGGCCGACCCTGGAGGAAACCGTCGCCACGCTGCGTCGGTCCAACGCTTGGGTGAGTCTGGCCCATCCGATGCATTACGAGTTGACTCGCAGTAAGCGCAGACGGCTGATTGCAGACTATATTCAGGCAGGCGGGCAGGCGTTGGAGGTGGTCAACGGGATGATGCCGGCCGAGCAGGTGGGCACGATGTCCATCCTCACCCGTGAGTTCGGCCTGCTGGCAAGTGCTGGCAGTGACTTCCACGGCCCCGGCACCTGGGGCGAGATCGGTGCCTACCGGCCATTGCCCGAGGATCTGCCACCTTTGTGGCGCCGATTCAGCCATGAACAGCCTTTGGCGGTATGAACAGGACGACTACGTGAGCCAATTTTTCCAGATTCATGCGGAAAACCCGCAGGCGCGCCTGATCAAACAGGCCGTCGAGATCATCCGCAAGGGCGGTGTCGTGGTCTATCCGACCGACTCGGCCTACGCGATGGGCTGCCAGATCGGCGACAAGACCGCCGTGGAGCGGGTCCGACGACTGCGCCAGCTGGACAAGAACCACAACTTCACACTGCTGTGTTGCGACCTTTCGCAAATGGGGTTGTTCGCCAAGATCGACACAGCGACCTTCCGTCTGCTCAAAGCGCACATTCCCGGTCCCTATACCTTCATCCTCAATGCCACGCGGGAAGTGCCCAGGCTGTTGTTGCATGAAAAGCGTCGGACCATCGGCCTGCGGGTTCCTTCCAACCCCATTGCCCGGGCACTGCTCGAGGAATTGGGCGAACCCTTGATGAGCGTGAGCCTCATCCTGCCCGGTGATGAAGAGCCGATGACCGACCCCTACGAGATCCGTGCGCGCCTTGAGCATCATGTGGACCTGATCATCGATGGCGGCTTCGGTGACCTCAAAGCTTCCACCGTGATCAGCCTGGAAGGTGACGAGCCGGAAGTCATCCGTGTTGGCTGTGGCGACCCTGCGCCGTTCCTGGCGCCCGCGTGAGCACGGTGCAAGAGGCCCCGGCCCCGGTCGCTGACAGCGAGGCGCCGCAACAGCTGCAACTGGCGCTGGTCTATGGCGAGGCACTCACCGAACTGCCGCTGGACCTGTACATCCCTCCTGACGCCCTGGAAGTGTTCCTTGAAGCCTTCGAGGGCCCGCTGGACTTGTTGCTGTATCTGATCCGCAAGCAGAACATCGACATCCTCGACATCCCCGTGGCGGAGATCACCCGCCAGTACATGTCCTACGTCGAGCTGATGAAGAGCGTGCGCCTGGAGTTGGCCGCAGAGTACTTGGTGATGGCTGCCATGCTTGCCGAGATCAAATCGCGCATGCTGCTGCCGCGCTCCAGCGAGGTCGAGGAGGAAGAGGGCGATCCACGTGCCGAGCTGATCCGCAGGCTGCAGGAATACGAGCGCTTCAAAGCCGCCGCCGAAGGCCTCGATGAGCTGCCGCGGGTAGGCCGGGAGATTGTCGTGCCGCGCCTGGAGGCGCCTCAGGCCAGGGTTCGCAAGCTGTTGCCCGATGTTTCTCTGGAGGAAATCCTGCTGTCCATGGCCCAGGTGATGCGGCGCAACGACCTGTTCGAAAGCCATCAGATCACCCGCGAGACCTTGTCGACCCGTGAGCGCATGAGTGAAGTGCTCGAACGACTCAAGGGTGGCGGCTTCGTGCCGTTCATCGAGCTCTTTACCGCCGAGGAAGGCAAGTTGGGGGTGGTCGTCACCTTCATGGCAATTCTCGAACTGGTGAAGGAATCGCTCATCGAACTGGTGCAGAATGACCCCTTTGCCCCGATCCATGTCCGTGCCCGGGCCGAGTGACCACGAGCAAGCCTTTCCTACCGATGAACCTGAACGAACCCCGTGACCTGGCCTCGCTGATCGAAGCCTTCCTCCTTGCCTCTGGCAAGCCGCAATCGCTCGAGCGCCTGTACGAGTTGCTCGAAGAGGCCGAGCGCCCCGCGCCTGCTGTCTTCAAGAAGGCTTTGGAAATCCTGGCCAAGTCCTGCAATGGCCGCGCCTTCGAGCTCAAGGAAGTGGCGACCGGCTATCGCCTGCAAATCCGCGAGGACTTTGCGCCCTGGGTCGGCCGGCTGTGGGAAGAGCGTCCGCAGCGCTACTCCCGGGCGCTGCTGGAGACTTTGGCGCTGATAGCCTATCGCCAACCGATCACCCGCGGCGAAATCGAGGATGTGCGCGGTGTGGCGGTCAACAGCAACATCATCAAGACCCTGATGGAGCGTGAATGGATCCGTATCGTCGGTTATCGTGAGGTGCCCGGCCGACCGGCGATGTTCGCCACCACCAAGGCATTGCTCGATCATTTCAACCTCAAGAGCCTCGATGAGCTGCCGGCTCTGGCCGAACTGCGCGAAATGGACACCGAGCCGTTGTTGGATCCGGATGACGCACCCGTGCCTGCGCACCTGCAGGCGCTGGCCGATGCGAGCCTGGGTGAGGACGAGGAGGGCGAGGCGCCGCCTCGGGAGGAGACCAGCTTCCGGACGCTGCTGGTGGAGCTCGATGCGATGGAAGATGGGCTCAAGACCGATTTCGATGATCTGCGGGATGAGGCTGCCAACGTCGAGGATGAGCCTGAGTCATAGATCGCTCTGGCCCGTTCGCGGATGAACCCGCGCTCATAGGTGCAGCGGGGCTGCGGGTGACGCTGCAGCACCTTCGGGCGGAAACTCACAGCCCAATCGCGATAAACCGTTAGTCTCCAGTGCGTTCGTCCGCCGAACCGCGTATGATGCGCGCCCCTTTGGCGCATCTTTCGCCAAAAAACGCTTTCACTACTACACCGGGAGGTGCCCAGATGAGTGACCAAGACCTGCAAGAAACCCAATCCACCCCTCCGTCCGGCGAAAAGCTGCAGAAGGTGCTGGCGCGTATCGGCGTCGGTTCGCGTCGTGACGTCGAGGCCTGGATCAGCCAGGGCCGTATCAAGGTCAATGGCGTCGAGGCTACCCTTGGCCAGCGTGTCGATCTGCACGATGCCATTGCCGTCGATGGCAAGCTGATCAAGCGTGTGGAGGCCGCCGAGGCCACCCGCCGCGTGATCATGTACAACAAGCCTGACGGCGAGATCTGCACCCGTGACGATCCGGAAGGTCGTCCGACTGTGTTCGATCGCCTGCCGCGTCCGAAAGAAGGGCGTTGGATCAATATCGGCCGTCTGGACATCAACACCACTGGCCTGCTGCTGTTCACCACCGACGGTGAACTGGCCAACCGCCTGATGCACCCCTCCTACGAGATGGACCGTGAGTATGCGGTGCGTGTGCGCGGTGAGGTCGACGACGACATGGTCGATCGCCTCAAGGCGGGTGTGATGCTCGAAGATGGTCCGGCGAAGTTCACCGACATCCAGAAAGCTCCGGGCGGCGAAGGCTTCAACCACTGGTACCACTGCGTGGTGATGGAAGGTCGCAACCGTGAGGTACGTCGCCTGTGGGAATCCCAAGGCGTGGTGGTCAGCCGCCTCAAGCGCGTGCGCTTCGGTCCGGTGTTCCTCAATTCCGACCTGCCGATGGGGCGTTGGCGCGAAATGACCCAGGGCGAGATCGACATCCTGGCAGCGGAAGTCGGCCTGCAGCCGGTGGCGTTGCCAGCGTTGAACCTCAAGGCCAAGGACAAGCTCGAGCGCATGCAGCGCAAGTCCACCCGGCCGCTCGGTCGTGGCGAACGTGTGCGTACCCTGCGTCCCGCCCAAGATGGCCAAGCCGAGCGTCCTGCGCGTGAACGTCCGACCCGTGAAGAGGCGCCACGCAAGGGCGGTCGCAGCAGCACGGTTGCTGAACGCCCCAGCGAGATGCGTAAGCGTCCGGCCAAGCCGGAGGCCGACAAGCCAGCAGGCCGTGGCCGCGGCAAGCCACGCGGCTGATTGCTCAGCGTCATAGCAAAGGGGCCCTCGTGGCCCCTTTTTTGCGCCTCTAGAAATCTAACATCTTGATCCGACGCGATTTTTTATGGGGTCTGGAAACCCTATCGACCGGCTTGTAACAAAATCTTTACGAATTTCGACCGTTTTTTTGCCGGTACACCTGTGCATGTAAACAAATTCTGCCAAGTGCCGCGTTCCAGAGCTGTTTCTTTGCCACTCGCCCCCTTGTTCAACCCGTCGCCGCACGCTGATATAGCGCCCATGCCGTGTGCAGGGCCTGGCCGTAGAGCTGGGCATCGAAAACAACAAATGGAGGCGCCATGTACGCCGATCATCTTGCCTTTTCAGGCCTTCCCGCCAGGATCGCTGCGTTTTTTCATCAGGAAATGACGCAACGCGTTGACGCCTGCGCGTACGCAGGGGTATACAATGCGCCGCGTTTTACCTGTGACCCCAATGCGTACCGCGCACTCTTGCTGACGCCTGGTTGAGTCGCCCGGGGCCTGTCCCTCGGTGTCATCACCCCCGTCCAAGAAACCCAAGGTAACCACCTTGCCCATTCCGCTGCGCCACGAGCGCGGTGGGTCCGATTCCGTCACAGATAAAAACAAGCAGGTGACTTCGTTCATGAGTGGACAAAACATGCCTTCAGGCGAGCTCAAGCGTGGCCTGAAGAACCGCCATATCCAGCTGATTGCCCTGGGTGGCGCAATTGGTACCGGATTGTTCCTGGGCTCTGCCGGCGTGATGAAGTCCGCCGGTCCGTCGATGATTCTCGGCTACGCCATCTGCGGCTTCATCGCCTTCATGATCATGCGCCAACTGGGCGAAATGATCGTCGAAGAGCCGGTTGCCGGCTCCTTCAGCCACTTTGCCCACAAGTACTGGGGCGGTTTCGCGGGCTTCCTGTCCGGTTGGAACTGCTGGGTGCTGTACATTCTGGTCGGCATGTCGGAGCTGTCCGCGGTCGGTAAGTACATTCACTACTGGTGGCCGGAGATCCCTACCTGGGTCACTGCGGCGGGCTTCTTCATCCTGATCAACGCGATCAACCTGATGAACGTGAAAGTGTTCGGCGAGGCCGAGTTCTGGTTCGCCATCATCAAGGTACTCGCCATCGTCGGCATGATCGGCCTGGGTGCCTATCTGCTCACCAGCGGCAGCGGTGGTCCTGAAGCTTCGGTGACCAACCTTTGGGCCCATGGCGGTTTCTTCCCCAATGGCGTGAGTGGCCTGGTGATGGCTCTGGCGATCATCATGTTCTCCTTTGGTGGCCTGGAAATGCTGGGCTTCACCGCTGCCGAGGCCGACAAGCCAAAGACCGTGATTCCTAAGGCGATCAACCAGGTCATCTACCGCATCCTGATCTTCTATATCGGCGCGCTGGTGATCCTGCTGTCGCTGACCCCATGGAATAGCCTGGTCGCGAGCATCGATGCCTCCGGCGGCAGCTATGGCAGCAGCCCGTTCGTCCAGGTGTTCTCGCTGCTCGGTAGCGACGTGGCGGCGCACCTGCTGAACTTCGTGGTCCTGACTGCGGCGCTGTCGGTCTATAACAGCGGGACCTACTGCAACGCTCGCATGCTCTACGGCATGGCCGAGCAAGGCGACGCCCCGGCAAGCCTGGCCAAGATCGACAAGCGCGGCGTACCGGTCCGTTCGATCCTGGCCTCGGCCGGCGTGACGCTGGTGGCGGTGCTGCTGAACTACTTCATGCCGCAACATGCGCTGGAGCTGTTGATGTCGTTGGTGGTGGCTGCGCTGGTGATCAACTGGGCGATGATCAGCTACTCGCACCTCAAATTCCGTCAGCACCTGGACCGCACCGGGCAGAAGGCGCTGTTCAAGGCCCTCTGGTACCCGTATGGCAACTACCTGTGCCTGGCCTTCGTGGTGCTGATCCTGGGCATCATGCTGCAGATCCCTGGTATCCAGGTCTCGGTGTATGCGATTCCGGTCTGGCTGGTGGTGATGTATGCCTTCTACATGCTCAAGAGCAAGCGGAGTGGGCAGGCCTCCGGCGCCGCCGGGTCCGTCGCCAAGTAAATCGGTTACCCACTAAAAAACCCGATGGCAGGGAACTGCCATCGGGTTTTTTGTTTGTGCGAGGGAGGGCTCGAGGCGCCCTCGGCAGCCAGGCTCTCAGAGGAACACGAACTTGGCGATGAAGATCGCGCAGAGTACCCACAGGCTGGCAGAAATATCCTTGAACTTGCCGGTCCCGGCCTTGAGCGCCACGTAGCTGATGAAGCCCAGGGCGATGCCGTCGGCGACCGAGAACGTGAGCGGCATCATGATCACGGTGACGATCGCAGGAATGCTGTCGGTCGCCTCGTCCCAGTGGATGTGCGCCATGCTGCCCATCATCAGCATGGCCACATAGATCAGCGCCCCTGCGGTGGCGTAGGCGGGGATCATGCCGGCCAGCGGTGCGAAGAACATGGCGGCGACGAACAGCAGGCCAACCACCACGGCCGTCAGGCCGGTACGCCCCCCGGCGGCGACGCCTGCGGCGCTTTCCACATAGCTGGTCACAGGTGGTACGCCGACGGCAGCACCGAACACGCTGGAGGCGCTGTCGGCCTTCAGTGCACGGGACAGGTTCTCGATGCGGCCATCTTCACCGACCAGGTTGGCGCGTTGGGCCACACCCATCAAGGTGCCGGCGGTATCGAACATATGCACGAACAGGAACGCCAGCACCACGCTGATCATGCTGACATTGAATACGCCCGCTACATCCATGGCCATCCAGGTCGGAGCCAGGCTCGGTGGCAGGGAGAACACCCCGCCATACTGGACCAGTCCCAGGCCCCAGCCTGCCAGGGTGACGGTGATGATGCTGATGAGGATCGCGCCGAACACGCGGTGGTAGCTCAGTACCGCGATCATCAGGAAACATACCGCCGCCAGCAGTGGGCCAGGCTCGTGCAGAGAACCCAGCTTGATCAGCGTGGCAGGGCTGTCGACGACGATACCGGCGGTTTTAAGGCCGATCAGCCCCAGGAACAGGCCGACCCCCGCGCCCATGGCGTGGCGCAGGCTGACCGGAATGCTATTGAGCAACCATTCGCGCACGCGCGAGAGAGTCAGGGCCATGAACAGCACACCGGACACGAACACTGCACCCAATGCCGCCTCCCAGGTGTAGCCCATGGTGCCGACCACGGTGTAGGTGAAGAAGGCGTTGAGCCCCATGCCGGGGGCCAGGCCCACCGGCCAGTTGGCATAGAGGCCCATCAACAGGCAGCCCAAGGCCGCGGCGATACAGGTGGCAACGAAGGCCGCACCATGGTCGATACCGGCATCGGCCATGATGTTGGGGTTGACGAAAATGATGTAGGCCATGGTGATGAAGGTGGTCACCCCGGCGATCAGCTCGGTCCTGACGGTGCTGCCGTGTCGCTTGAGTTTGAAAATCCGTTCCAGCCAACTCGTTTCGAGCGGTGGAGCGAGATCCAGCGTAGGGGCTTCGGATTTGCGGCTTTCCACAGCGAGTACTCCTCAAGTCTTTCTTGTTGTTTCGGAACCTTGGTCCTGCGCCAATGCACTTGGGCGGTTCCGCGAGGGGATTGGCAGACGTCTGATCGATTTGTTGACTTTCGAGTCAGAAAGTTGCTCGCTGGATTATGCTGTTGTGTACAAATAATGCAAATAATGTTTTATTTTTTGTGTGCGCGATCTGTCGCGTAGTGGCTATATGGGAAAAGGCCACCTGCAGAAATCGAATGGCCTGTGTACAATAGACCGATACCTTGGTCCCTTTATTTTCTATCCAGGACTTGCCAGCCACCCTCTGACAGGTATTACAGTCAAGGTCCCGACTGGCGGATCCTCGTGCTCGAGAACCCATGAACGAACAGCTGCAACCTCTGAAGAAACCTGCGCGCAATGGCAAGGCCGGCCGCAGCGGTACCCAGGACGACATCGTCTATGCGCATATTTTCGAGGCGATCCTCGAGCAGCGTCTGGCACCGGGCACCAAGTTGAGCGAGGAAGCGCTGGGCGAGATCTTCGGCGTCAGCCGCACCATCATCCGTCGTGCCTTGTCGCGCCTGGCTCACGAAAGCGTGGTGCTACTGCGGCCCAATCGCGGTGCAGTGGTGGCGAGCCCCACGGTGGAAGAGGCGCGCCAGGTGTTCTTCTCTCGGCGCATGGTCGAGCGCGCGATCACCGAGCTTGCCGTGCAGCACGCCACGATCGAGCAACTGAATGAACTGCGCCAGATGGTGCGCGAGGAGCGCGACAGCTTCTCTCGCGGCGACCGGGGCGCGGGTATCCGCCTTTCCGGCGAGTTCCACCTCAAGCTGGCCGAAGCGGCCGGCAATGCCCCCTTGATCAGTTTCCAGCGCAGCCTGGTTTCGCAAACCTCGCTGATCATCGCACAGTACGAAAGCGGCAACCGTTCGCATTGCTCCTATGACGAGCACATGCAGCTGATCGACGCCATCGAGGCTCGTGACGCAGAGCTGGCGGTGAATCTGATGATGCATCACATGGATCACATCGACACCAAGCTGAACCTGGACGAAGAGGGCGCCTCCGACGACCTGCATGCTGTGTTCTCGCATTTGCTGAAGAAGCCGAAGGTATCGGTCAAAGGTTGATCGTTTGCCCGGTCTACGGGCAGACCGCTGCTACCAACGCCATCGTTCCCTACCCGGAGCGGTGGCGTTTTTCATTTCAGCCCCGCAATGATCGCTAATGGGGCGGGAAGCCAGGGCTGATGCGGCTGCCACCTCAACCCTGCGGTATCGCTCGGGCTCGTGGTGGGCGGGCGGTTCCCGGCCAAGGAGTTCGTGCCTTACGTGATTGCCCAAGTAATCGGGGCCATCCTGGCGGCAGCGGTGATCTACTTCATTGCCAGTGGCAAGGCGGGTTTTGAATTGTCGTCGGGGTTGGCCTCCAACGGTTACGCCGATCATTCACCGGAGGGATACTCGCTCGCGGCGGGCTTTGTCAGTGAGGTGGTGATGACGGCGATGTTCCTGGTGATCATCAGGGGGGCCACCGACACGCGCGCGCCAGCGGGCCTGGCGCCCATGCCATAGGCCTGGCGCTGACGCTGATTCACCTGATTTCCATCCCGGTGACCAACACCTCAGTCAACCCCGCGCGCAGCACCGGCCCAGCCCTGTTCGTCGGGGGCTGGGCGTTGCAGCAGTTGTGGTTGTTCTGGGTCGCGCCGCTGATCGGGGCGGCGATCGGCGGCGCGCTGTACCGGGCGCTGGGGCGGGAGCCTTAGCGCTGGTGCACGCAGCGACCGGCAGCGTAGGTTTCACGCACGGTGCGGTCGTCGCCCAAGGTGGTGAGCACGAACAGGGTTTCTTCGATGCTGTTGGACTGTTGGATGCGGTAGTCCAGAAGCGGGGTGGCCTTGTAGTCGAGCACCACGAAGTCGGCATCGTTGCCTGGGCGCAGGCTGCCGATGCGGTCGTCCAGGCGCAGGGCGCGGGCACCGCCGAGGGTCGCCAGGTACAGGGACTTGTACGGGTGCAGGCGCGCGCCCTGCAGTTGCATGACCTTGTAGGCCTCGTTCAAGGTGTTGAGCAGCGAGAAGCTGGTGCCGGCACCCACGTCGGTGCCCAGGCCCACGTTGACCTTGAAGCGCTCGGCCTGGGGCAGGTTGAACAGTCCGCTGCCCAGGAACAGGTTGGAGGTGGGGCAGAAGGCCACAGCCGAACCGGTGTCGGCCAGGCGCTGGCACTCTGCATCGCACAGGTGCACGCCGTGGGCGAACACCGAGCGCTCGCCCAGCAGTTCGTAGTGGTCGTAGACGTCCAGGTAGCCCTTGCGCTCAGGGAACAGTGCCTTGACCCAGTCGATTTCCTTGACGTTCTCCGACAGGTGGGTGTGCATGTACAGACCCGGGTACTCCTTGAGCAACTGACCGGCCAGAGCCAATTGTTCGGGGGTGCTGGTGGGTGCGAAACGCGGGGTCACCGCGTAGTGCAGACGACCCTTGCCGTGCCAACGCTCGATCAGCGCCTTGCTTTGCGCATAGCTGGACTCGGCGGTGTCGGTCAGGTAGTCCGGGGCGTTGCGATCCATCATCACCTTGCCGGCGATCAGGCGCAGGTCAAGGCGCTGGGCTTCTTCGAACAAGGCATCGACCGACTCGGGATGGACACTGCCGAACACCAGCGCGCTGGTGGTGCCGTTGCGCAGCAGTTCCTTGAGGAAGATCTTGGCCACCTGGTCGGCATGGGCCTTGTCGGCGAACTGCTTTTCGCAAGGGAAGGTGTAGGTGTTCAGCCAGTCCAGCAGCTGCTCGCCGTAGGAGCCGATCATGCCGGTCTGTGGGAAATGAATATGGGTATCGATGAAGCCTGGAGTGATCAGAGCGTGCTGGTGATGGATCACTTCGACGTCGGTGCCGAGCCTGGGCAGCAAGTCGCTGGCGTGACCCAGTGCACTGATGCGGCCATCTTCGACCACCAGCAGGCCGTCTTCGTAATATTCATGGGAGGCGTCGAGGCCCACCTCGGCCGGGTCGGCGATGCTGTGCAAAATGGCGGCTCGGTAGGCTTTGCGGGTTGCGCTCATAACGGTCTCGTCAATTGGCTTGGCTGCGCCGGGAGGGCGGCAGCAGTTGGGCGATTGGGCCTGAATTGGCGGCAGCGTCATGCTGGCCGAAGCAGGCGTTGTAGGTGGCGATGATTTCCGCGGCGATGGACACGGCGATCTCGATCGGCAGCTTGCCTTTGACCTCAGCCAGGCCCATAGGGCAACGCATCCGCGCCACGACGGCGTCGTCGTAGCCGCGTTCGCGCAGGCGGTGCTCGAACTTGACCCGTTTGGTCTTCGAGCCGATCAGGCCGAACCAGGTGAAATCATTGCGCTTGAGGATGGCGGCGGTCAGTTCCAGGTCGAGCTGGTGATTATGGGTCATGACGATGCAATAGCTGCCCGCTGGCAGCTCGGCGACTTCGTCGACCGGTTCCTCGCTGACGACCTTGGTCACGCCATTGGGGATGACCTCGGGAAACTCATGCTCGCGCGAATCGATCCAGCGTACCTGGCAGGGCAGCGCGGCGAGCAAGGGTACCAGAGCACGGCCGACATGGCCCGCGCCGAACACTGCGATCTGCGCCTGCACTGCGGCCATCGGTTCGAACAGCAGCACCGTGACGCCGCCGCAGCATTGGCCGAGGCTCGCGCCCAGGCTGAAGCGCTCCAGATGCGGGGTGGTGCGCTGCTCCGCGAGCATCTGCCGGGCGATGTGCAGCGCCTTGTATTCCAGATGTCCGCCGCCGATGGTGTCGAACAGACCCGCGGCACTGACCACCATCTTCGAGCCGGCGTTGCGTGGCGTCGAGCCACGCTCCTCGATGATGGTCACCAGAACGCAAGCTTCACCGCGGGCCTGGTGGTCGGCGAGGGCGTTGATCCATTGGTGCATGATGCAGCCTCTCTAAGTTGCGCCACGGCCCCCTGTGGAAGCGGATGAACCGGCTCCCATAGGGATTCGCGTTGTCAGTGAGTCACGGTTTCCAGTTCCTGCTCGGCAGGCTGCTCGGCGGCTGCCGCCTTGCGCATCTGCTCGCAGCCCCACAGCACCCGCTCAGGCGTCGCCGGTGCATCGATCTGCGGTTGCACGCGGTAGTCGGCGATGCTCGCCACGGCATCCTTGATGGCGCACCAGGCGGCGATGCCGAGCATGAACGGCGGCTCGCCCACGGCCTTGGAATGGAACACCGTGTCCTCCGGGTTCTTGCGGTTTTCCACCAGCTTCACGCGCAGGTCCAGCGGCATGTCCGCCACCGCCGGGATCTTGTAGCTCGCTGGGCCATTGGTCATCAACTTGCCCTTGGCGTTCCACACCAGCTCTTCGGTGGTCAGCCAGCCCATGCCCTGGATGAAGCCACCTTCGACCTGACCGATGTCGATGGCTGGGTTCAGCGAGGCGCCAACGTCGTGCAGGATGTCGGCCCGCAGCATCTTGTATTCGCCGGTCAGGGTATCGACGACCACCTCGACACAGGCAGCGCCGAACGCGAAGTAGTAGAACGGGCGGCCGCGGGCCTGGTCGCGGTCGTAGTAGATCTTCGGCGTGCGATAAAAACCGGTGCTCGACAGCGATACTTGGGCGAAGTAGGCCTGTTGCACCAACTGCTCGAAACTGACGATCTGGTCGCGCACCCGCACGTGGCCGTTGCGGAACTCCACATCCTCTTCGGTGACCTTGTAATGCCGCGCGGCGAACTCGGTCAGGCGCTTCTTGAGGATTTCAGCGGCGTTCTGCGCGGCCTTGCCGTTGAGGTCCGCGCCACTGGAGGCGGCGGTCGGCGACGTGTTGGGTACCTTATCGGTGTTGGTGGCGGTGATCTGGATGCGTTCGAAATCGACCTGGAACACCTGCGCCACCACCTGTGCGACCTTGGTGTTCAGGCCCTGGCCCATCTCGGTGCCGCCGTGGTTCAGGTGGATGCTGCCGTCGGTGTAGATGTGGATCAGCGCGCCGGCTTGGTTGAGGAAGGTCGCGGTGAAGGAAATTCCGAACTTCACCGGGGTCAGTGCCAGGCCTTTTTTGAGCACCGGGCTGTGCTCGTTGAAGCGACGAATCGACTCGCGGCGCTCGGCGTAGTCGGCACTGGCCTCGAGTTCGGCGGTCATCTCCTCGAGCATGTTGTGCTCGACGGTCTGGTAGTAGTGGGTGACGTTGCGTTCGGTCTTACCGTAGTAGTTGGCCTTGCGCACGGCCAGCGGGTCGAGCGCAAGGTGGCGGGCGATATGGTCCATCACCTGTTCGATGGCGACCATGCCCTGTGGCCCGCCGAAGCCGCGATAGGCGGTATTGGATGCGGTGTTGGTCTTGCAGCGGTGACCATGCACGGTGGCATCGCCCAGGTAGTAGGCGTTGTCGGAGTGGAACATGGCGCGGTCGACGATCGAGCCGGACAGGTCAGGCGAGTAACCGCAGTTGCCGGCAAGATCCAGGTTGATGCCGTGCAGGCGGCCGGTGTCGTCGAAGCCGACGTCGTACTCCACGTAGAACGGGTGACGCTTGCCGGTCATCATCATGTCTTCGACGCGCGGCAGGCGCATCTTGGTCGGCTGACCGGTCAGGCGCGCGATCACCGCGCACAGGCAGGCCGGGCTGGCGGCCTGGGTCTCCTTGCCGCCAAAGCCGCCGCCCATGCGGCGCATGTCGACGACGATCTTGTTCATCGGCACGTCCAGCACCTCGGCCACCAGTTTCTGCACTTCGGTGGGGTTCTGGGTGGAGCAGAAGACGATCATGCCGCCGTCCTCGGTGGGCATCACCGAGGAAATCTGGGTTTCCAGGTAGAAGTGCTCCTGGCCGCCGATGTGCAGGGTGCCTTGCAGGCGGTGGGGGGCGGTGGCCAGGGCGCTGTCCGAGTCGCCGCGCTGGTGGGTGTGACTGTCCAGCACGAAATGCTTTTTGCGCAGGGCCTCGACCACGTCCAGCACCGGTTCGAGGTCTTCGTACTCGACGATCGCCGCCATGGCGGCGCGGCGTGCGGTGTCCAGGTCTCGGGCGGCGACAGCAAGCACTGGCTGACCGAAGAACTCGACCTTGTCGATGGCCAGCAGCGGGTCGCCGGCGACCACTGGGCCGATGTCCTTCAGGCCCGGGATGTCTTCATGGGTGATTGCGATGCGTACGCCTTCGAAGGCGTAGCACGGCGTGGTGTCGATGCGCAGGATGCGCGCATGGGCGCGGTCGGCTGTACGCGCATAGACGTGCAGCTGATTGGGGAATTCCAGGCGGTCATCGATGTACACCGCCTCGCCGCTGACGTGCTTGTCGGCGCTGTCATGCTTGATGCTGCGGCCGACCCCGGTGGTCAGGTCCTGGCTGAACAGTTCGGCCATCTCGGCCTGGCTTTTGGCTACGTGATGGTTAGACATAAGCGGTCACCCGGGTTTCGATGTACGGCGATTGCAGTTCGATGAAGTACTTGCGCAGCAGGTTCTGTGCGGTCAGTAGGCGGTATTGCTTGCTGGCGCGGAAGTCCGAGAGCGGGGTGAAGTCTTCGTCCAGGGCCAGGCAGGCCTGCTCGATGCTGGCCTGGTCCCAGGCCTTGCCCTCCAGTGCGGCCTCGCAGGCGCGGGCGCGCTTGGGAATGGCCGCCATGCCGCCGAAGGCGATCCGCGCCTCGCGCACCACACCGTCCTCGATACGCAGGTTGAACGCCGCGCACACCGCCGAGATGTCGTCGTCCAGGCGCTTGGAAACCTTGTAGGCGCGGAACGTCCAGTCTGCGCTGGCACGCGGGACGATGATCTTCTCGATGAACTCGCTGTCCTGGCGCGCAGTGATGCGGTAGTCGATGAAGTAGTCTTCCAGCGCCAGGGTGCGCTGGGTCTCGCCCTGGCGCAGAACCACCTGGGCGTCGAGGGCGATCAGCAGGGGTGGCGAATCACCGATCGGCGACGCGTTGCCGATGTTGCCGCCCAGCGTGCCCTGGTTGCGGATCTGCAGCGAGGCGAAGCGGTGCAGCAGGGCGCCGAAATCGGGGTACTCCTCGTTGAGTGCGCCGTAGCAGTCGGTCAGCGGGGTGGCGGCGCCGATTTCCAGGTGGGTCTCGGTTTTTTCGATGCGCTTGAGTTCGGCCACGTGACCGACATAGATCATCACCGGCAGCGACTTGTGGAACTGGGTGACTTCCAGGGCCAGGTCGGTGCCGCCGGCCAGCAGACGCGCCTCAGGGTGCGAGCTGTACAGGTCGGCAAGGTCGGCCACGGTCAGTGGCACCAGGCAGCGCTTGTCGCCGCTGTTGAGCTCACCGGTTTCGGTCGGGGCGATCGCCTTGAGGCGGGCGATGGTCTGGGCTTGTTGCTCGTCGAACTGGTCGCGGCAAGGCTGGGCGCAGCTCTGCTCGGCCGCGGCAAGGATCGGGCGGTAGCCGGTGCAGCGGCACAGGTTGCCTGCCAGGGCCTCCTGGGCTTGGTGCAGATCGTGGCCGTCGCTGTTCTTTTGCAGGGCGAACAGGGACATGACGAAGCCTGGAGTGCAGAAGCCGCACTGGGAACCATGGCAATCGGCCATGGCTCGCTGCACGCTGTGCAGTTCACCCTGGTGTTTCAGGCCTTCGACGCTGATCAGCTGCTTGCCGTGCAGTGACGAGACGAACGTCAGGCATGAGTTGAGACTGCGGTAGCGCAGCGTGTCACGGCCCTGGTCGTCCTGGGTCAGCTCGCCGACCACCACGGTGCAAGCGCCGCAGTCGCCACTGGCGCAGCCTTCCTTGGTGCCGGGTTTGCCCAGGTGCTCACGCAGGTATTGCAGCACCGTCATGTTCGGGTCCAGGGCGTGCTCACTACGCAGCTCCTGGTTGACGAGAAACTGGATCACGGGGAAGGCCTCGCAATGGTTTTATTGTTGTTCGGTCGGACTCTAAGCACGCTTGACCATTTGGTCAATAAATTTCTGACTCAAAGGTCAAGAAATTGCGTACGCCACGTCCCGACGGGACAAGATCGTCATATTCAAAGCATAGAACGCGCCGGCTTCGCAGCACGTCCACAGGTCGAATTAAAGCGCAGCGAACCCCTGCGCGACGGCCGGGCAAGTAGGCTACAATCGCCTCCTTGTGCCCCGTTCAAGATTCTGAAGGAAAACCATGACGTTCAAGGCGCCGGACAGCCTCTCCGAGCAGATTGCCCATTACCTGGCCGAACGGATCATTCGCGGCGAACTCAAGCCGGGCGAACGGATCCAGGAACTGAAGGTCACCCAGGCGCTCAACGTCAGCCGCGGCTCTGTGCGCGAGGCGCTGTTGATCCTCGAACGCCGACATTTGGTGGCGATCCTGGCGCGCCGCGGCGCCCACGTCACCGAACTGGACGAACGTGGCGTGCACAGCCTGTGCACTCTGATGGGCGAGTTCTACATTCTGCTGGGCAACGCGGTGGCCAGCAGCTGGCGCCATGAGCGTGATCTGGAGCCGTTCCTCGAGATCCAGCAGCGCTTGCAGCGGGCCCATGCCAACCAGGACATCGAAACCTTCGTCGCCGAGAGCTTCGCGGTGATGCGCGCAGCCTATCCGTTCGCCGACAATCCCTATCTGCAGGAAACCGTCGAAAACCTGCAGCCTGCCATGAGCCGCGCCTATTACCTGGCCCTGGACCAGCGCCAGGCCAACATGGTCGACTACCTCGAACTGTTCGCTCGCCTGCTCGAAGCCGTGGTCGCCCGCGACCAGGCACGTATCCGCGAGGTCTTGGTCGCCTACAGCCAGCGCAGTTGCGAGCTGGTGTTGGCGGCCCTGGCGCAGGTCTGATCGATGCGCCTGAAGTGCATTCGATTGGCCGGGTTCAAGTCGTTCGTCGATCCGACCACGGTCAATTTCCCCAGCAACATGGCCGCCGTGGTAGGTCCCAATGGCTGCGGGAAATCCAACATCATCGATGCGGTGCGCTGGGTGATGGGCGAAAGCTCGGCCAAGAACCTGCGCGGCGAGTCGATGACCGACGTGATCTTCAATGGCTCATCCGGCCGCAAGCCGGTGAGCCAGGCCAGCATCGAGCTGGTGTTCGACAACAGCGAGACTACGTTGCTGGGCGAGTACGCCGCCTACGCCGAGATTTCCATCCGCCGCAAGGTCACCCGCGACGGGCAAAACACCTATTACCTGAACGGCACCAAATGCCGGCGGCGTGATATCACGGACATCTTCCTCGGCACCGGCCTCGGGCCGCGCAGCTACTCGATCATCGAGCAAGGGATGATCTCCAAGCTCATCGAGGCCAAGCCAGAGGAGCTGCGTAACTTCATCGAAGAAGCCGCAGGCATCTCCAAATACAAGGAGCGTCGCCGCGAAACCGAGAGCCGCATTCGTCGTACCCAGGAGAACCTGGCGCGCCTGACCGACCTTCGCGAGGAGCTCGAACGCCAGCTTGAACGCCTGCACCGCCAGGCCCAGGCCGCCGAGAAATACCGGGAGTACAAGGCCCAGGAGCGCCAACTCAAGGCGCGCCTGTCAGCCCTGCGTTGGCGCGAGCTGGATGAGCGCGTGCGCCAGCGCGAAGCGGTCATCGGCGATCAGGAGGTGGCTTTTGAAGCCCTGGTGGCCGAGCAGCGCAATGCCGATGCGAGTATCGAGCGCCTGCGTGACGGCCATCATGAGCTGTCAGAGCGCTTCAATCAGGTCCAGGGTCGCTTCTATTCCGTCGCCGGCGACATCGCCCGTGTGGAACAGAGCATCCAGCATGGCCAGCAACGCTTACGCCAATTGCAAGACGACCTCAAGGAAGCCGAGCGCACCCGCCTGGAAACTGAGTCGCACCTAGGGCATGACCGCACGTTGCTGGCGACCCTGGGTGAAGAGCTGGCGATGCTCGAACCCGAGCAGGAACTGACCTTGGCCAGCGCCGAAGAGGCGACCGCCACCCTCGAGGAGGCTGAGCTGGGCATGCACGCCTGGCAGGAGCAATGGGACAGTTTCAATACCCAGTCCGCCGAGCCGCGGCGCCAGGCTGAAGTGCAACAGTCCCGTTTGCAGCAGCTGGAGGCTGGCCTGGAGCGTTTGGCCGAGCGTCAACGCAAGCTGGAGGAAGAGCGCGAGCAGCTCGCGGCCGAACCCGAAGACGCCGCGTTGTTCGAGTTGACCGAGCAAGTGGCTGGTAGCGAACTGGAGCTCGAAACGCTTCAGATGAGCGAGCAACAGGTGCTCGAGCAGCTCGACGCGGTACGCGAGCAGTTGCAACAGGCTACTGAGACTCATCAGCAGTCCCAAGGCGAACTGCAACGTTTAGGCGGGCGCCTGGCATCTCTGGAAGCATTGCAGCAGGCGGCCCTGGAGCCCGGTGCGGGTGCCAGTGACTGGCTGCGCGGCCAAGGGCTGGAGCATAAGCCGCGGCTGGCTGAAGGGCTGCGGGTCGAGCCAGGCTGGGAGCTGGCGGTCGAGACCGTGCTGGGTGCCGATCTGCAAGCAGTGTTGGTCGAAGACTTCGCCTCACTGGATTTCACTGCCCTGGAGCAGGGCGAACTGCGGCTGCTGCTGGCGAGCACGCAGGGGGCTCGACTGCCGGGCAGCCTGCTGGACAAAGTCGAGGGCCGCACCGATCTTGCGCCCTGGCTCGGTCAGGTACGTCCCGTGGAGAGTCTCGAACAGGCCTTGGCCTTGCGAGCCGGGCTGACGGAAGGTCAGAGCCTGGTCAGTCGAGACGGATATTGGATCGGCCGGCACTTTTTGCGGATCAGCCGGGGTGGGGAGTCCCAAGGCGGGGTACTGGCCCGTGGCCAGGAAATCGAACGCCTGGGGCATGAGCAGCTCGAACTCCAGTCGCGTCTGGAGCAACTGGAGCAACACCTTCAGGACCTGCGCGGACAACAGCGCGACCTGGAAGCGCAGCGTGAACAGCTGCGCCGACGCAGTCAGGACGAAAACCGCCAGCTCGGCGAACTCAAGGCGCGGCTTTCGGCCGGGCGAGCCCGCGCCGAGCAGGTGCAGCTGCGCTGCCGCCGGCTGCAAGAAGAATTGGCCGAGCTGCAAGAGCAGCGGGCCATGGAGCATGAGCAACTGGGCGAGGCCCGTCTGCTGTTACAGGAAGCCCTGGAGCGGATGGCTCAAGACACCGAGCAGCGCGAGCAACTGATGGCCCGGCGCGACACTCTGCGCGAAGGGCTCGATCGTATCCGTCAGGAGGCTCGTCAGCACAAGGATCATGCCCATCAGTTGGCGGTGCGCCTGGGCTCCCTGCGGGCCCAGCATGATTCCACCCGTCAGGCCCTGGAGCGTTTGGAGCTACAGGCGGCACGCCTGAGCGAGCGCCAGGAGCAACTGAGCCTCAATCTGGAGGAGGGCGAAGCGCCGCTGGAAGAACAGCGCCTGAAGCTCGAAGAGCTGCTGGAGCGGCGCATGAGCGTCGATGAGGAAATGCGCCAGGCTCGTCTGCATATGGATGAAGCCGACCGTGAACTGCGCGATGCCGAGCGCCGTCGAACCCAGGCCGAGCAACAGGCTCAGTTGCTGCGCGGTCAGCTTGAGCAGTCCCGCCTGGAGTCCCAGGGCCTGGATGTGCGTCGCAAGACGCTGCAGGAGCAACTGCTGGCCGATGGCTATGACTTGCAGGGTGTGCTCGCCATCCTCGAGCCCGAGGCGAGCGAGCAGGGCACCGAGCAAGAGCTCGAGCAACTGGACGGGCGCATCCAGCGCCTGGGCGCAATCAACCTGGCGGCCATCGAGGAATACCAGCAGCAGTCCGAACGCAAGCGTTACCTGGACGCCCAGGATGCCGACCTGGTGGAAGCACTGGAGACACTGGAAAGCGTCATCCGCAAGATCGACAAGGAAACCCGTAATCGCTTCAAGGATACCTTTGATCAGATAAATGCCGGTTTGCAGGCACTTTTTCCAAAAGTTTTCGGTGGCGGCAGTGCTTACCTGGAACTGACGGGCGAAGATCTACTCGATACTGGGGTGACGATCATGGCGCGCCCGCCGGGCAAGAAGAACAGCACCATCCATCTGCTGTCCGGTGGCGAGAAGGCGTTGACCGCCCTCGCACTGGTGTTCGCCATCTTCAAGCTGAACCCGGCACCGTTCTGCATGCTCGACGAGGTCGATGCGCCGCTGGACGATGCCAACGTCGGACGTTACGCCAGGTTGGTGAAGGAAATGAGCGAAAGCGTGCAATTCATCTACATCACCCATAACAAGATTGCCATGGAAATGGCCGATCAATTGATGGGGGTGACCATGCACGAGCCAGGCTGCTCACGTCTTGTTGCAGTTGATGTGGAGGAAGCGTTGGCCATGGTCGATGCCTGATGAGCGAAGATAAGGCAGGATACGTGGGGAAATCCCCCCGACATGTGCGACAGACGGTGTAAAGTTGCCTTTGGTCGTGCTAGCTTTATGTCACTTATTTTTTGCGTGGGTAAAACGCCTGTCAGAACATAGAGTTGGCGCCACGTGTTAAAGGGCTTTGAAGCCTTTGTTTTCAAGCATATTTTTTAGAGGCACGGGATTACATGGAAATCGGTCTGCGCGAATGGCTGATCGTCATCGGCGTCATTGTCATCGCCGGTATTCTTTTCGACGGCTGGCGCCGCATGCGCGGCGGCAAGGGCAAGTTGAAATTCCGTCTGGATCGCAGCTACTCCAATCTGCCGGACGACGAGGGCAGCGCCGAGGTACTGGGCCCTGCACGCGTACTGGAAACCCAAAAAGAACCCGAGCTGGACGAAAGCGATCTGCCTTCGGTCAGCGCCCCGGCGCGTGAGCGTGAGCCCAAGCCAGCCAAAACCAACAAACGTGGCAAGCGCGCCAGCGAGCCACAGCAGGGCGACCTGAACCTGGCTGCCGAGCCGCGTGAGCCGGACCTGTTTGCCGACGCCGATGATGATCGTCCTGCCGAACACAGCCGCCACAACGGTGCAGGCGCGGGCAATACAGTCAAAGAACTGCCTCCGGCCGAGGAAGTACTGGTGATCAGCGTGATCTCCCGCGACGAGGGGGGGTTCAAGGGGCCGGCCCTGCTGCAGAACATCCTCGAAAGCGGCCTGCGTTTCGGCGAGATGGACATCTTCCATCGGCACGAGAGCATGGCCGGTCACGGCGAAGTGCTGTTCTCCATGGCCAATGCGGTCAAGCCAGGGGTGTTCGATCTGGACGATATCGACCATTTCAGCACTCGCGCGGTGAGCTTCTTCCTGGGCCTGCCAGGCCCGCGTCACCCCAAGCAGGCCTTCGACGTGATGGTCGCTGCCGCCCGCAAGCTGGCCCATGAACTCAACGGCGAGCTCAAGGATGACCAGCGTAGCGTACTGACCGCCCAGACCATCGAGCACTACCGCCAGCGCATCGTCGAGTTCGAGCGTCGCGCGCTGACCCAGAAGCGTTGATGGCCCCCAGCGGGCGGACCTGCCTTGATCCTGCCCGCCCGATTTGAGCAAAAAGAGCAGCCCTGTGCTGCTCTTTTGCGTTGCAAGAGAAGATGAACGATGAACGCCGAAAACCGTATCCATGAACTGCGTGCCGAACTCGAACAGCACAATTACCGCTATTACGTGCTGGACGAGCCGAGCGTGCCTGACGCCGAATACGACCGTCTGTTCAACGAGCTCAAGGCGCTGGAGGCCGAGTATCCGCACCTTGTGACGCCCGATTCGCCAACCCAGCGCGTCGGCGGGGCGGCGCTGGCGGCGTTCAGCCAGGTGCGCCACGAAATTCCTATGCTCAGCCTGGGCAATGCCTTCGAGGAAGACGACCTGCGCGACTTCGATCGGCGCGTGGTGGAGGGGCTGGATCTGCCGGCCGGCGATCTGTTCGCTGAGCAGGCCGCGGTCGATTACAGCTGTGAGCCCAAGCTCGATGGCCTTGCAGTCAGCCTGCTGTATCGCGACGGCCAACTGGTGCAGGGCGCCACTCGGGGGGATGGCACCACGGGCGAGGACATCAGCGCTAACGTGCGTACTGTTCGCAACATCCCGCTCAAGCTGCACGGCGAAGGCTGGCCGGCGGTGCTTGAGGTGCGCGGCGAGGTGTACATGAGCAAGGCCGGCTTCGAGCGCCTGAACGCCGCCCAGGCCGAGAGCGGCGGCAAGACCTTCGCCAATCCGCGCAACGCCGCTGCCGGCAGTTTGCGCCAGCTGGACTCCAAGATTACAGCCAGCCGCCCCCTGGAATTCTGCTGCTACGGGCTGGGCCAGGTCTCCGAGGCCATCGCCGACAGCCATATCGGTATCCTGGAGAAGCTCAAGACCTGGGGCTTGCCCATCAGTCGCGAGCTGCGCCATGCCGCAGGGGTGGAGCAATGCTTGGCGTACTACCGCGACATTGGCGCCCGCCGCAACGATCTGCCTTACGAGATCGACGGTGTGGTGTTCAAGGTCAACAGCCTGGCTGCCCAGCGCGAGCTGGGCTTTCGAGCCCGGGAGCCGCGTTGGGCCATCGCCCACAAGTTCCCGGCCATGGAAGAACTCACCGAAGTGCTCGACGTCGAGTTCCAGGTCGGCCGCACTGGCGCCGTCACCCCCGTGGCGCGGCTCAAGCCGGTGAAGGTGGCTGGTGTCACGGTCTCCAACGCCACGCTGCACAACATGGATGAAATCGCCCGCCTGGGTCTGATGATTGGCGATAGCGTGATCATCCGTCGGGCCGGTGACGTCATTCCGCAAGTGATGCAGGTGGTGATCGAGCGCCGTCCCGACAACGCCCGTCCTGTGGTTGTGCCCAGTCAGTGCCCGGTCTGTGGCTCGCAAGTCGAGCGCACCCAGTTGGTCAAGCGCAGCAAAGGCAAGGAGACCACCAGTGAAGGCGCGGTTTACCGCTGCGTAGGGCGCCTGGCCTGTGCCGCCCAGCTCAAGCAGGCGATCATCCATTACGTTTCGCGCCGAGCCATGGATATCGACGGCCTGGGCGAAAAGAGCGTCGAGCAATTGGTTGACGAAGGATTGATCCGCTCTCCGGCCGACCTGTACGACCTGAAGTTCGAGCAAATCGTCGAGCTCGAGGGCTTTGCCGAAGTGTCCAGCAACAAGTTGCTGGAGGCGATCCAGGCCAGCAAGCAGCCCAGCCTTGCGCGCTTCATCTTCGCCTTGGGGATTCCGGATGTCGGCGAGGAGACCGCCAAAGTCCTGGCCCGCTCCTTGGGCAGCCTGGCGCGGGTGCAAAAGGCGCTGCCGCAGGTGCTGACCTATCTGCCTGACATTGGCCTGGAAGTCGCTTACGAGATCCATAACTTCTTCGAGGATGACCACAACCGTGAGGTCATCCAGCAGTTGCTCGACAGTGGTATGCAGTTGCAGGATGAGGGCGAACTGGCGGCCGAGTTCGCCGCCAGTACTACCTTGGCGGGCATGATCGCCAAGCTCGATATCCCCTCGGTCGGGCCGACGGGCGCGGAAAAACTGGTGGACAAGCTGGGTACCCTGGACAAGATCATCGAAGCCGATGGTATTGACCTGCGCCAGGCTCTGAACACCAAGCAGGCCGAGGCGGTGCGGGAGTTCTTCAGAGTCGAGGCCAACCAGCAGCTGGCCCGTGCCATTGAAGCGCAATTGCTCGACTTCGGCATGCACTGGGCCAGCGAGAAGAGGGTCGCGCAAGGGCTGCCCCTGGCCGGGCAGACCTGGGTGCTGACCGGCACCCTGGAACGCATGAGCCGTGACATCGCCAAGGACAAGCTGGAAAGCCTCGGTGCCAAGGTGGCAGGATCGGTTTCCAGCAAGACCCATTGCGTCGTCGCCGGGCCCGGTGCGGGCTCCAAGCTCGCCAAGGCCAGCGAGCTAGGTGTCAAGGTGCTGGATGAGGAAGCGTTTGTCGCCTTCCTTGAGGGTCACGGCATCGCCGTCTGACCAGCGGAGGGGACAAGTCATTGAGAAATGATGGTTTTTTCTCGATGCAGAGGTTGTAACTTCGCCCCAGACCGGTACAATGGCGCGGCTCGTCACATGGCGAGCCGTCGTGGTGGCCCCATCGGTCCCCCCGCAACGATTACCCGTTAACCTGGTCAGGCCCGGAAGGGAGCAGCCATAGCGGGAACATCGTGTGCCGGGGTGTGGCTGGTGGGGCCGCCTCCATTTCTGGCGTCCGCCAAGCGATTCACCTGTCTCTCCTACCTCTCTCCCTGCGCCAGTATTCAACGTCTGGTAATACCGCGCGTCTTTCTCCCGCCCCTGCGAGCGCCTTATCATGCAAGGCATTCCGTTCGCTGTTTCACCTCCTGAGGTACGCCCATGGATCACCTAGATGACCAGACCCGCCACAAGATCCGTGATTGGCAAATCCGTCGCCTGGAAATCAAGGACCTGATGGCTGCCCATCCCGAGCGGGTTCTGGAGCTGTCGAGGGTGCTCGACCAGATGGAAGAGGAGCATGAGCGCATCCTCGGCGAGGCCGAAGTCATTGCAAACACTGATCAGGGCGTCGTCGCTCAAGGGGCTTTGGGTTTTGAGCTCAAGGTTTCGGCTGGTAGCGCCCGGGACCTGCGCAAGCTGCTGGAAATGGCAATCTATGAACTCGACGGCATGCTGGAAGCCGGCCTCCCAGAAGCACGAAGCTATCCGGGCGGCATGTCGGGCAGCCTTGGGACGTACGAGTACACCCTGACAGTGGCCGAGGCCGACGGGCCTTGCCGCGTTGAATGATTTTCCCGTGAGCGCGTATGCAACCTGAACACTACGATTTCACCAACCCCGTGTTCCTGCCGGTCTCCCTGGAGACCTGCCAGGGGTTGCTCGATGCCCAGGATCACAGCGCGCTCGATGCGCTGGGCGATGCGCAGTTGGCAGCGGTATTGGTTATCCAGAATCTTGTCGAGGCCAAGGGGCAGGTGCTCGATCCCTCTGCAGCCGAAAAGGTACTGGCCAGGCTGATGGCCTGGTCGGTCGATGTTCGCCATTCACCTGGGATAGGGCTGTTGTCGGAAGCGCGGCGGTTGTTCGATGCGCGAAAACTGTACTTCGGGCTGGAGCTCATCAAAGGCTCGAAGCTGCATTTGCTGATGGCTGACGAAGTGGCGGCCGGCGAGTACCTGTTACCTGATGGCAAGTGGGATTTCGAGTTCAAGATCCGCCGCCACCAGCGCAACAATCCGTTTCGTCAGCAAGCGATCACCAGGTTCGACAGGGAGCGCTGGCTCACCGCCGAGCAGGACAAGCTGGTCAGGATAGTGCGGGCCAATCCGGACGAGGACTTGCACGTTCAAGGCTATGCGGGTATCGGCAAGAGCTATTTGCTCGGGGCATTGATGGACTGCCTGCCCGCGGGGAGCGTGCTGCCGCTGGCGCGTACCTCCGGCAAATTGCACGCGCTGCGGCGGCGCCTGGGTGTCGCTGCCGATAGCAAGCGAGGCAAGACGTTTGGCGAATTCGCCCATGAGTTGTTGCAGGGCTCGCGACGCGCTCCTGCCAAGGCCGTGAGGGTTCCGCGCAAACGTGCCTTGGCCGAGGAACTGGGCATTCTCGGTTTTCGCCAGTACGGACCGGAGAAAACGCTGGAGATCTGCCTTGAGCTGCTGAAGAACTACTGCGAGTCCTGGGACTACAGCATCACTGCCCGGCACCTGCCCTATTTCGAACACCCGCTGTCCAACCTCGACAGTCGGGTACTGCTGGAATACTCAAGCCGGCTGTGGACCTACCTCCAGGCTAATCCTGCCTGGGACAGCCACACGGGATTCCTGGCACTGTTGCTGATCAAGCGTGCAAGCCTTGCCGGTTGCAGTGTGCCGGCCCGCTATAGCCACGTGATCATCGACGAGAGCCAGGACGTGCCGGCGTCCTTGTTGCAGATCATCGAGCGTGGCCGTCAGGTCCTGATTACCCTTGGCGATGAGTACCAGCGCGCCTGGGGGCCGGGACTGCGCAGGCAGCGCGAGGTGCGTCAGCGCGATATCGCCTTCTCCGTGCGTAGCGGTCCTCAGGTCGAGCGCTTGATCAACCCGCTGATCAGCGTGCATTCGCAAAAGTCCAAGCTGGCATTCGAGGGCGCGGGTAGCGCCGAGGTCGGCGTGGAGTTCTATCCAGAAGGCTTTATGCCGCCGGAGGGCTGCGTGGTGTTGACCGCATCCCACTGGGACGCGATGAAATGGGCGATGGAACTGGCCGGCAAGCATTACGCAATCGCCTTTGCCGAGCAGATGAACCTGCAGGGCTTCATGGAAACCGCGATCAGGTTGTTCAGGGGAGAGCAGGATAGTGACGAGTCGCATCCGTCCTTCGCTCACTCCACGGATTGGCGGCAGGTTCGCGAAATCCATCAGCACGATGCTGCATTCGTCTGGGTCGAGGCCAGGCTGCAGGAAGGCTTCCGTATCGCTGAGCTGAACAAGGTCAAGGCTCGGGTGACCGGCCAGCCCGGCAGCGTTCTGTTGATGCTGGCCCAGGATGCGGGAGGGTTGGAGTTCGAGCGCGTGCTGTTGACGCCGGAGCTGATGAGCACCGACCCCTTCAAGGACGCCTATGCGTTCGATGCTCGGGTCTGTGCAGTGTACATCGCACTTTCGCGGGCGCGGCGTCAGCTTTACCTGCCCTATGAGGTAGAGGAATGGGTGGCCTACCATAAGAGCCAACCGTTCCGGGAATCGCACGGTTACTGAGGCTTGGCCTGCTTTTTCGCTCGTGTACTGGCGGCGGCAAGCTTCAGCAGTCGCTGAAACGTCGGGCAGTTCAGGTGATCCTCTTCAGGACATGCCGCCGCATGACGAAGGCCTTTGCTCATCGCTTGCAGGCGCTTGATTCGTTGATCCAGTTCGTCGGCCTTGTCTCGCAGCATCTGTCGATCGACTTGCTGCTCCACCAACATCGCCCCCACTTCATCCAGTGAAAATCCTGCAGCCTGGCCTAGGGCGATCAACCCCAGCCGCTGGGCGATATCGGCAGGGAATTGTCGGCGCTCGCCCTGCCTGGACAGCGACCTGATCAGACCTTTCTTGGCGTAGTAGCGCAGTGTCGAGGCCGGTACCCCTGTGCGCCTGGCCACATCGGCGATGTCCATTTGTGCATCCCTTGACTTGAAGTTGACTTCAACTTCTATGCTGCGCGGCATGGAATTTTCCGTCAATGCCAGAGGGCGTTCGTATGTCTGCCACAACTGCTTTCCTAAGTACTTTGTCGATCGGCATCGGCGCCACGCTGGTCATGGACCTGTGGACGTTGATGCTCAAGCGTATAGGCGTTGCCACCTTGAACTATGCGATGGTCGGACGTTGGGTAGGCCATATGGGACATGGGCATCTGCGCCATGAAGCAATCGCCCAGGCCGCGCCCATTAGGCACGAACGCGCACTGGGCTGGCTCATGCACTACGCCACCGGCCTCGCCCTTGCAGCATTGCTGGTGAGTTTGGCAGGGGAGGCGTGGCTGAGCTCGCCAACACTCTGGCCGGCCCTGGCTTTCGGCTTGTGCTCGGTCGTGGCACCGCTTTGTTTCATGCAGCCTGCCTTGGGGGCAGGCTTCTTTGCGTCGCGTACGCCCAAGCCGCTGGTCAGCTGCCTGCGCAGCGTCGCGACGCATATGGTGTTCGGGGTGGGGTTGTTCTTGAGTGCGATGCTGGTGCAGGCGGGCCCGTGGTGAGGGTCAGCGATCGAGAATCTGGGACGATGTCACTGTCTGCGAGCTGACCGGCTCTGTGGGCGGGGGGCTGTAGCGCTGCAGAATCCGCTCGATCTGCCCTGATTGCTTCATGTGTGCCAGGGCGTTGAGCACTGCCTGGGTGGGGACTGTCGGGTCATTGCGCACGATACAACGCAAGTCCTGCTCCTCCAGTACGGCAAGGGCCTGTAATTGTTGCGCCGGGGGCAGTGTGCGATTGAACCATAGCAGTGAGAATTCATTGCTCACGGCATGGCGGTAGCGGCCTGCCTGGAGCTTTTGCAAGACGAGAACCTGATTGCGACTGTCTTCGCGACGTAACCGGCCTTGGTCAAACAATGCGTCCAGTGAGGGGTAGCGATAGCCTAGGACTGTGCCGACGGCCTGAGTCGGCAGTTGTTCAAGGCGGGTAGGAGCGTACTGACCGGGGCTCCCGACCAGCAGGTCACGCTGGTGAAGGAGAGGGACACTCCACAGGAACTTGTCGAAGCGGTTGTCGAACCACGCCGGGGTCACATGGCAGCGTACATCGACTTCGTTCGCGTCCATCGCCTGTTGCACCCGCAGGCGTGCCATGACGTGATATTCCGCCCGTGTGCCTGTCTCCCGGGCCAGTGTCTGCATCAGATCGAACAGAATGCCCTCCACCGGCTGGTCCTGTTCGATGCGGATCAGCGGCATGCTCCAGCTTTCGGCGACGGAGAATCGCAGCACTGGCTGCTCGGCCAGGGCGTTGCCGGCCCAGAGCATGAGGATGAGCAGGGCTTTGTGCACGTCAATCCTCCTTGATCGCTGCCAATGCGTGCGTTTGTCCTTAGCTTAGACGAGTTCGGCAGGGTGCAATTTTGCCCCCGCTCCGCTAGCATTAGCGATCTTCCGCTTGTTCAGGTTGCGATGGTTTTTTGATGAGTTATCAGGTTCTTGCACGTAAATGGCGCCCGCGCTCGTTCCGCGAAATGGTCGGCCAGGCCCATGTGCTCAAGGCTTTGATCAACGCCCTGGACAACCAGCGCCTGCACCATGCCTATCTATTCACCGGTACGCGCGGCGTGGGCAAGACCACGATCGCGCGGATCATCGCCAAGTGCCTGAACTGCGAAACCGGTATTACCTCAACACCCTGCGGTACCTGTTCGGTCTGCCGAGAGATCGACGAGGGGCGCTTCGTCGACCTGATCGAGATCGACGCGGCGAGCCGGACCAAGGTCGAGGACACCCGTGAACTGCTCGACAACGTGCAGTACGCGCCGAGCCGTGGGCGTTTCAAGGTCTATCTGATCGACGAAGTGCACATGCTTTCCACCCACTCGTTCAACGCCCTGTTGAAGACGCTGGAAGAGCCTCCGCCTTACGTCAAGTTCATCCTCGCGACCACCGATCCGCAGAAGCTTCCGGCGACCATCCTGTCTCGTTGCCTGCAGTTCTCGTTGAAGAACATGAGCCCGGAGCGGGTGGTGGAGCATCTGAGCCACGTCCTGGCTGCCGAAAACGTACCGTTCGAGGAGGATGCCCTGTGGCTGCTCGGCCGTGCGGCTGATGGCTCCATGCGCGACGCCATGAGCCTGACCGACCAGGCCATCGCTTTCGGTGAGGGCAAGGTGCTGGCCGCCGATGTCCGGGCAATGCTCGGCACCCTCGACCATGGTCAGGTGTATGGCGTACTCCAGGCGCTGCTGGAGGGCGATGCGCGGGCGCTGCTGGAGGCCGTGCGCAATCTCGCCGAACAGGGGCCGGACTGGAACGGCGTGCTGGCCGAGATGCTCAATGTGCTTCACCGGGTCGCGATCGCCCAGGCGCTGCCAGAGGCCGTGGACAACGGCCAGGGCGATCGTGACCGCGTGCTGGCCCTGGCCTCGGCATTGCCGGCCGAGGATGTGCAGTTCTATTACCAGATGGGCCTGATCGGTCGACGGGACCTGCCGTTGGCGCCGGATCCGCGGGGCGGATTCGAGATGGTCCTGTTACGCATGCTGGCTTTCCGCCCGGCGGATGCCGAAGATGCGCCGAAGCCGGTACTAAAGCCGGTGGGGATCAGCCAGGCCACAGCTGATCCGGCAAAACCGGTGGCAGCCGCGACGCCTGTCGTCGAGCCGCCTGTCGCGAGTGTTCCCGAGCAATCCGAGACGCCGGCCCAGGCAGCTGTTGCTGCTGAGCCAGCGGCTGTGCCGCCGGTCGAACCACCGTCAGCGGTTGTCGACCCGGTACCTGCGCCCGAGCCCGAGCGACAAGTCGAGGTAGCTGCGCCGGAGCCGGATGTGGTGGTGGAGGACGTCATCGACCTGCCGTGGGAAGACCCCGTCGCGTCACCTGCGCCCGACGTCTCGCCCGCGCCGCAGGCTCAGACTGTTCCGGTGTCCAGTCAGAGCCCAAGCCATGACGAGCCGCCTTTCGATCCGTCAGCCTACGGCTCGGCAGGCATGGACCGCGACGACGAACCGCCGCTCGATGAGGATTACTACACGCCTGACAGCGATCCGGCAGGTTTCAGCTACCTGGACGAATTGGCCGAGCATGTGCACGAAGCCGAGCCGGCGAAGGCGCCGGAGCCTCTGCCAGCGGCCAAGCCGGCCACGGGCTTGGCTCTGCAATGGCTGGAATTATTCCCACAGTTGCCTGTCTCCGGTATGACAGGCAACATCGCCGCAAACTGTACGCTGATTGCCGCTGATGGTGACGATTGGCTGCTGCATCTGGACCCGGGGCAGGGCGCGCTGTTCAATACGACCCAGCAGCGCCGGCTGAACGATGCGCTGAATCAGCACTTGGGACGAACCCTGCGACTGAAGATCGAACTGATCCGCCCCGAGCAGGAAACTCCGGCCCAGGCTGCTGCGCGCAAGCGTGCAGAGCGCCAGCGCGAGGCTGAGGTATCGATCGAGCAGGACCCACTCATCCAGCAGATGATCCGGCAGTTCGGTGCGACGGTACGACAGGATACTATTGAGCCTGTGCAAGCCCTGGTCAGCCAGGGCGAATGAACGGATAACCATGCGCCCGGTAGCGAGCCGGGGCGCATCACATGACCCAATCGAGGTGTACCCCCATGATGAAAGGTGGCATGGCCGGCCTGATGAAGCAGGCCCAGCAGATGCAGGAAAAAATGGCCAAGATGCAGGAAGAGCTGGCCAATGCTGAAGTGACTGGCCAATCCGGTGCCGGCTTGGTCAGCGTGGTGATGACCGGTCGTCATGACGTCAAGCGCATCAGCATCGATGACAGCCTGATGCAAGAGGACAAGGAAGTGCTGGAAGACTTGATCGCTGCTGCTGTGAACGATGCAGTGCGCAAGGTCGAGCAGAACAGCCAGGAGAAGATGGGTAGCATGACTGCAGGCATGCAGCTGCCACCGGGCTTCAAGATGCCGTTCTGACTGTTGCCTGGCCAGGCAATGACTGGCTGCGCATCGAAAAGCCGCTACCGATGATCGGGGCGGCTTTTTTATTTGGCTGTGAAAAGCCATGCTGATCCAGCACATCAGCGACAACGGGTTCGCTGCCCATGCCCCTCTTCATACGTGATTGATGGTGTCTGGACTATCGCGCATGAAGAGCAAGGGCGGCGGGATGTGAGGTCGTTGCTGGTGGCCGCTTGAAGGGGGGTATTTGACGTATATGACCCCGGCCGGTATAAACCGCCTCCTATTGATCTGTCAGGCCTTTCCCATGAGCTTCAGCCCCCTGATCCGCCAACTGATCGACGCCTTGCGCACGCTGCCCGGTGTCGGCCAGAAAACCGCCCAGCGTATGGCCCTGCAGTTGCTCGAGCGCGACCGCAGTGGCGGTCTGCGTCTGGCCCAGGCCCTGAGCCAGGCCATGGAAGGCGTCGGCCACTGCCGTCAATGCCGGACCCTGACCGAGCAGGAATTGTGCCCGCAATGCGCCGATACGCGCCGAGACGACACACAACTTTGTGTGGTCGAAGGTCCGATGGATGTGTATGCAGTGGAGCAGACAGGGTACCGAGGCCGCTACTTCGTCCTGAAGGGGCATCTGTCACCGTTGGACGGGCTTGGCCCGGATGCGATCGGTATTCCGCAATTGATGGCACTGATCGAGGAGCAAGGCAGCTTCACCGAAGTGATTCTGGCGACCAACCCTACCGTGGAAGGGGAGGCAACCGCCCATTACATCGCCCAGTTGCTGACCGAGAAAGGCCTGATCGCCTCGCGAATCGCCCATGGCGTGCCGTTGGGTGGGGAGCTGGAGCTGGTCGATGGCGGTACCTTGGCTCATGCCTTCGCCGGGCGTAAGCCGATCTCGCTCTGAATCATGAACAGAACCGCGCCTGCAGTCGCCTGTAGGCGCAGGGCTCTGACAAAAAATCAGAACTCGCTCAGCGAAAACTCGGTCAGGCAGAAGGTGGGTACGCCCGCAGCCTGCAGGCGGCGCGAGCCGTCCAGCTCAGGCAGGTCGATGATGGCCGCAGCCTCGAACACCTCGGCACCGGTGCGACGGATCAGATTGGCGGCCGCCAGCAGGGTACCGCCGGTGGCGATCAGGTCGTCGAAGATCAGTACCGAATCCCCCTCGCAGAGACTGTCGGCATGCACTTCGAGAAACGCTTCGCCGTACTCGGTCTGGTAAGCCTCCGATAGCACGTCGGCCGGCAGCTTGCCTTGCTTGCGGAACAGGATCAGTGGCTTGTTCAGCTGGTGGGCAATGATCGAGCCGATCAGAAAACCCCGGGCATCCATGGCACCAATGTGACTGAACTCGGCTTCGACATAACGCTCGATGAACTGGTCGGCCACATAGCGCAGCCCGCGCGGCGACTGGAACAGAGGGGTAATGTCGCGGAAGATCACGCCCGGCTTGGGAAAGTCCGGGACCGGGCGGATCAGGGCTTTGAGGTCGAAGGTATCGCTGTGCATGTGGCTTTCCTGGAAAACGGATGCGCCAGTATACCTTGCCGGTGCGGCTTCAGGCTTCTATCGCGCCGCCGGCCAGCGCGCACAGCTGGATCGGGTCGAGGATATGAACTTCCTTGCCCTCGGCCTTGATCAGGCCGTTCTGCTGGAAGCGGGTAAACACCCGGGACACGGTTTCCACCGCCAGGCCCAGATAGTTGCCGATTTCGTTGCGCGACATGCTTAGGCGGAACTGGTTGGCCGAATAGCCCCGGGCGCGGAAACGGGCGGACAGGTTGACCAGGAAGGTGGCGATGCGTTCGTCAGCGGTCTTTTTCGACAGCAGCAGCATCATCTGCTGGTCGTCGCGAATCTCCCGGCTCATGACCCGCATCAACTGGCGACGCAACTGGGGCAGCTGGACCGACAGCTCATCCAGCCGCTCGAAGGGGATCTCGCAGACCGAGGTGGTTTCCTGGGCTTGGGCCGACACCGGGTAGGTCTCGGTGTCCATCCCCGACAGCCCGACCAGTTCGCTCGGCAGATGGAAGCCGGTGATTTGCTCTTCGCCACCATCACTGAGGCTGAACGTTTTCAGGGCGCCGGAACGTACGGCGTAGACCGAGCCGAAATTGTCACCCTGGCGGAACAGGAACTCACCCTTTTTCAGGGGACGGCCACGCTTGACGATTTCATCCAGTGCATCCATGTCCTCCAGATTGAGTGACAGGGGCAGGCACAGGGGGGCCAGGCTGCAGTCCTTGCAATGGGCCTGGTTGTGTGGGCGCAGTTTGACTGGCTCGGACATTTCTATCGATCCTTGTGGGAAAGCACACATAAGCTGTAAGGGTAACTCACAGCATAGGCAGTAGGCCAGCGTGCGCTATTTTGGTGCGACCTGGCCGGGGCTCTGGCGGGAGTACGCCAAGGCCTGTTAACTGTCCATAGTGTGCCTGACAAGGCGTTCTGTCCATGCGGTTGATCGACTCGGTTTGTTTATATCACCCGAGAGAAGCGTTGCTGGTTGTGCATGGCCAAATAGGCGTCGAACACCATGCACACCGAACGTACCAGGAGTCGCCCGGCAGGCAGTACCCGAATACCCTTTGCATCCAGGCTGATCAGACCATCACGCTGCATGGCCTGCAATTGTGGCCATTGGTCCTTGAAGTAACCTCGAAAGTCGATGGTGAAAGCTTGCTCGATGCTGTCGAAGTCCAGCTCGAAATGGCAGATCAATTGCTGGATCACCGCGCGCCGCAGGCGGTCATCCGGGTTGCACAGCAGCCCGCGCTGGGTGGCCAGCTGGGCGCTGGAAAGGGTGTCTTGGTAGGTGGCCAGGTCGCTGCTGTTCTGGCAGTAGAGATCGCCGATCTGGCTGATGGCCGATACGCCCAGGCCAATCAGGTCGCAGTGGCCGTGGGTGGTATAGCCCTGGAAGTTGCGTTGCAGGGTGCCCTCTTCTTGGGCGATCGCCAGCTCGTCATCGGGCAAGGCGAAGTGGTCCATGCCGATGTAACGATAGCCGGCGCACGTCAATTGCTCGATGGTGCCCTGGAGCATTTCCAGCTTGGCCGAAGGCGTTGGCAGCTCAGCGCTGTCGATGCGTCGCTGGGGCATGAAGCGCTCGGGCAGGTGGGCATAGTTGAATACCGAAAGGCGGTCCGGCTGCAGGCGGATCACTTCCTCGACGGTGCGGGCGAAGCCTTCCGGGGTCTGGCGGGGCAGGCCATAGATCAGATCGAGGTTGACCGAGCGGAACTGCAAGGTGCGTGCGGCCTCGATCAAGGTGCGGGTCTGCTCCAGGCTTTGCAGGCGGTTGATCGCGCGCTGCACGGCCGGGTCGAGATCCTGCACGCCCAGGCTGACGCGGTTGAAGCCCAGCTCGCGCAAAAGGCCCATGGTCGACCAGTCGGCTTCGCGTGGGTCGATCTCGATACCGTAGTCGCCGGAGTCGTCGTCCAGTAGGTGGAAGTGCTGGCGCAGGGTGGCCATCAATTGGCGCAGTTCGACATGGCTGAGGAAGGTGGGTGTGCCTCCACCGAAATGCAATTGCTCGACCCGCTGCTTGGCATCCAGATGGCAGGCGATCAGCTGGATCTCTTGCTCCAGACGTTGCAAGTAAGGCTGGGCTCTGGCGCGATCCTTGGTGATGACCTTGTTGCAGGCGCAGTAGTAGCAGATGTTGGCGCAGAACGGCACGTGTACGTACAGCGACAGTGGGCGGACCGCGCGACGGCTCTCGCGCAGGGCGTGGAGCAGGTCGAACGAACCCACTTCGCCGTGCAGTTGCATGGCGGTCGGATAAGAGGTGTAGCGTGGGCCGGCCAGATCGTAGCGGCGGATCAGGTCGCAGTCCCAGCGTAGGTCGTCGAGCATGGTGGTCCCCGGAGAGAGCGGCAGTGTCCGGAGTCTAGGGCGGCCCGCTGGGGCTCGTCTTGATTTGCATCAACGGGGTCTGGATGGGAGCGCGTAGCTGGGGCTGAGGCGCTGTCAGTGTCCCATCAACCAGTGCTGGTGCGGCCCTGGCAGGGTCCACAGGCCGAACAGGACCACCAGCAGTCCCCCGGCCATGCGTACGCCGCGCCGCCGCAGCACCGCGCCGATGCGTTCGGCAGCCAGCCCCGTAGCCACCAGCACCGGCCAGGTCCCGATGCCGAACGCCAGCATCAAGGCCGCGCTATGAGCGGCATTGCCCTGGCTGGCAGCCCATAGCAGTGTGCTGTACACCAAGCCGCACGGCAGCCAGCCCCACAGGGCTCCGAGCAGCAGCGCCCGGGGCAGGCTGGAGACTGGCAGCAGGCGAGTGGCCAGGGGCTGGATGTGGCGCCACAAGCCGCGCCCCAGTGCTTCGATGCGGGTCAGGCCGCTCCACCACCCCGCCAGGTACAGGCCCATGGCGATCAACAGCAGTGCAGCGACCACGCGCAGGCCTTGGGCCAGTGGGCTGCTGGCCAGTGCCACGCCGGCCAGGCCGAGCAACAGGCCTGCGGTGGCATAGCTCAGTACGCGCCCTAAGTTATAGGCCAGCAGCAGGTGCAGGCGACGGCTGCGTTGCTCAGGAGGGATGGCCAGCGTCAGGGCGCCCATCAGGCCGCCGCACATGCCCAGGCAGTGCCCACCGCCGAGCAAGCCCAGGACCAGTGCCGAGCCGAGCAGGGGAAGCAGGTCAGGCACGGGTGGGCGGATCCTTGTCGTCTGGCTGGTTTTCGTCGGGTTTGACAGCGGCCTGGTGGCGTGGGTCCTGATCGTCGAACAGGATGCTGTGGGCAGGGCTGTCGAGGTCGTCGTATTGGCCGCTGTCCACTGCCCAGAAAAAGATGTAGACGGCCACGCCGACGATCAGCAGAGCCGCGGGGATCATGACGTAGAGGGCGGGCATAGCGGTTTCCTTTCGGTCGCGGGCGTCTGGCTCGCAAGCAGGCTCGCGCCTGTCGGCCGGGTCAGGCGCAGGGCATTGAGCACCACGATCAGCGAACTGACCGACATGCCGATGGCTGCCCAGACCGGGGTGATCCAGCCGAGGGCGGCGAACGGCAACATGAGGCCATTATACAAGGTCGCCCAGAGCAGGTTCTCGATGATATTGCGGCGAGTGCGTCGGGCCAGGTCGAAGGCTTGCACCAGAGCGTCCAGACGGTTGGACAACAGCACTGCGTCGGCGCAGGTCTTGGCAAGATCAGTGGCCGAACCCATGGCGATGCTTATGTCGGCGGCGGCCAGCACCGGCACGTCGTTGACCCCGTCTCCCAGCATCAGCACCTTGCGACCCTCGGCCTGCAGCGCCTTGAGGCGTTCCAGTTTGTCGTCCGGGCGCAGGCCGCCAATGGCCTGGTCAATGCCCAGTTGTGTGGCGACTTCAGCGACCATTGGCGAGTTGTCGCCCGATAGCAGCAGGGTGTGCCAGCCACGGGCTTTGCAGGCGGCCAGCAGGGCAGGTGCGTCATCACGCAGCCGATCATCCAGGCCGAACCAGGCCAGCGGACCTTGGCGATCACCCAGCAGCAACCATTGGCCACGCGCCTCTGGTACTGGCGGGATCTGGGCGCCACTCAACGCGCAAACGAACGTGGCCTGGCCGATGCGCAGTTGCTGCCCGTCGAAGCGCCCCTCCAGCCCCAGCCCGGGCACGGTCTGCACATCTTCGGCTGGCTCGGCGGTACGACCGAAGGCGCGAGCGATGGGGTGCTCGGAGCGGTTCTCCAAGGCGGCGGCCAGCGCCAGGCAACGATCGACAGGCAGCGCCCCCAAGGGGAGGATGCTGCGTAGCGCCAAGCGACCCTCGGTGAGGGTGCCGGTCTTGTCGAAGATTACCGTATCGACCTGGTTCAGCCCTTCCAACACATGGCCTCGCGTCACCAGCAGGCCCAGTTTGTGCAGGGTGCCGGTGGCGGCGGTGAGGGCGGTCGGAGTGGCCAGGGACAGCGCGCAGGGACAGGTCGCTACCAACATGGCCAGGACGATCCAGAAGGCTCGCGTCGCATCGAGTTGCCACCACAGCAGGCCAATGGCTGCGCTGGCCACCAGCGTGAACAGCAGGAACCATTGAGAGGCGCGGTCGGCGATCTCGGCCAGGCGCGGTTTTTCCGACTGGGCCCGCTCCAGCAGGCGCACGATGGCTGAGAGGCGCGAGTCCTGGCCAATGGCTTCGACCGCCACGGTCAACGTGCTCTCGACATTCAAGGTGCCGCCGGTGACCCGGTCACCGACCTGCCGTGCCAGAGGCAGATATTCACCGGTGAGCAGCGATTCGTCCACGCTGGAGCGGCCATCGACAATACGCCCGTCGGCGGGGATCACCGAGCCAGGCAGCACCTGGACCCGATCACCCTGGTTGAGCTCGCCGAGCAGGATGCGCTCAGCGTTTCCGACGCTGTCCAGGCGCAGGCAGGAGGCGGGGAGCAGGTTGACCAGTTGGGCGGTGGCCGCTGCTGTGCGCTCCCGCGCACGGCGTTCTAGATAACGGCCGGTGAGCAGGAACAGCGCGAACATACCGACGGTGTCGAAGTACAGCTCGCCGCTGCCGGTGATGGCAGTCCAGATGCCGGCGACATAAGCCAGGGCAATGGCCAGAGACACCGAGACGTCCATGGTCAGGTGGCGTGTGCGCACGTCGCGGGCGGCACCTTTGAAGAACGGTGCGCAGCTGTAGAACACGATTGGGGTAGTCAGAAACAGCGCGACCCAACGCAGGATAGTGTGCAGTTCCGGGCTCAGGTCGATGTTGAATTCCGGCCAGGTGGCCATGGTCGCCATCATCGCCTGGAACCACAGCAGGCCTGCCACGCCCAGGCGGCGCAGCGCACTGCGGTTCTCCTGGGCCAGGCGTTCGGCGGCTTGGTCCGGTTGATAGGGGTGGGCCGCGTAACCGATCTGGCGCAGTTCGGCCAGCAGCTGGGAAAGGGGCAATTGGCGGTCGTCCCAGGTCACCAGCAAGCGGTGATTGGACAGGTTCAGTCGTGCTTCGGCGACGCCGGCCACATTACGCAGATGCTTTTCGATCAGCCAGCCGCAGGCGGCGCAACTGATGCCTTCGATCATCAGTGTGGCTTCGGACAGCTCGTCTTGGTGACGTACGAACGCCTGCTGCACATCGGCGCGATCGTAGAGCGCCAGTTCGTCCTGCAATTGCCGAGGCAGGGCTTCGGGGTTAGCGCTGGTGTCGCTGCGATGCTGATAGTAGTGCTCCAGGCCACCTGCGACGATGGACGCAGCCACTGCCTGGCAGCCCGGGCAGCAGAACTGACGCGGCTCGCCAAGGACTACCGCGGTGAAACGACTGCCGGCGGGGATGGGGAGGGCGCAGTGGTAGCAGGGGGTGGGTTGGGTCATGTGATGTCTTCTGGCTGCAGCGCAACCCTGTGGGGCGGGTTCACCGCGTAATGGCGCCGGACTGCCTGTCTCATCGCCAGGTCGGGCGCCATCGTGCGGTAAACCTGCTCTAACGGGGAATCGTTTACTCTTGGTGCTCGGCGCCCTGCAGGGCCTCGTCGCCCAGCGCCAGGGTCACGCCATGGGCAACTTTCTCCTCCTCGAACAGACGCCAGACGTGACCGTCTTCGCTGCCCAGCAGTTCGACGAAGCGCCGGCCTTCGACCCGGTCGTCGAGCTGGCCGAGGTAACGACCGGGTTCGCTGCGGGCTAGCTGTACCTTGCGGTCCTTGTCTGGCTGGGTGGGCGAGATCAGATTCAGCTCCAGCGTCTGAGGGGCGCTGTTGCCGGTCAGGCGTACATCGACTTCGCCGGTCAGTTCGTCCAGGTGCACACTGGCCTTGAGGTTGAGGGTCTGGGCCAGCAGTTCACGATCCAGGGAGCGATTGATGCCTTTGCCGGCCTCGTAGTAGTTGTCGTTCACCAAGTTGTCGGGGTTGTGCACGGCGATGCTGACCATGGTCAGGCTCAGGCATACCGAGGTGGCCAGGATACCGATGATGATCCACGGCCAAAGGTGTTTGTACCAGGGGCTGTCGGCGGTTGCGGCAGGCATTGTCGAATTCTCTCTCAGCGTATTTGCGGGCCGATGAAGCGGCTCTTGGCTTCAACCTGGGTGGCGCTTTGATCAGCGTCCTTGAGGATGAAGGTGATTTCGTTGGTGGTCGAGGGCAATTGCTCGGGCGCGACCGACAACTGCACTGGCAGGCTGACGATATCGCCGGCAGCGACGCGGATCTCGCGATGGCCTTCGAGCTGCAGGCCCGGCAGGCCGGTGGCGTCGAGCACGTAGACGTGGTCGCGCTGGTCCTTGTTCATGACCTTGAGGCTGTATACGTTCTCGATCCGTCCTTGGGCGTTTTCGCGATACAGCACTCGGTCCTTGCTGACATCGAAGCCCACCAGCGAGCGGGTGGCGAAGGCGGTGGCAAGCAGACCGATCATCACCAGTAGCACCACGGCGTAGCCGATCAGGCGTGGACGCAGCATGTGGGTCTTCTGCCCGGACAGGTTGTGCTCGGTGGTGTAGCTGATCAGCCCTTTGGGATAGTCCATTTTCTCCATGATGTTGTCGCAGGCGTCGATGCAGGCCGCGCAGCCGATGCACTCGATCTGCAGACCGTCGCGGATGTCGATGCCAGTGGGGCAGACCTGCACGCACATGGTGCAGTCGATGCAGTCGCCCAGGCCTTTGGCCTTGTAGTCGATGTCTTTCTTGCGCGGGCCTCGGGTCTCGCCGCGGCGTGGGTCATAGGAGACGATCAGGGTGTCTTTGTCGAACATTACGCTCTGGAAGCGGGCGTAAGGGCACATGTACACGCACACCTGCTCACGCAGCCAGCCGGCATTGCCGTAGGTGGCGAGGGTGAAGAACGCGACCCAGAAATAGGCCCAGCCATCGGCTTGGCCGGTAAAGAACTCGGTGACCAGTTCGCGAATGGGCGAGAAGTAGCCGACGAAGGTCATGCCAGTGACGAAGCCGATCAGCAGCCACAGACTGTGCTTGGCGGCCTTGCGCAAAAACTTGTTGGTGCTCATTGGCGCCTTGTCGAGTTTCATGCGCTGGTTGCGGTCACCCTCGGTGACCTTCTCGCACCACATGAAAATCCAGGTCCAGACGCTCTGCGGACAGGTATAACCGCACCACACACGCCCGGCGAACACCGTGATGAAGAACAAGCCGAAGGCCGCCACGATCAACAGGCCCGAGAGCAGGATGAAGTCCTGCGGCCAGATGGTGGCGCCGAAGATGTAGAACTTACGCTCGGGCAGGTTCCACCACACCGCCTGATGCTCGCCCCAGTTCAGCCACACCGTGCCGAAGTAGAGCAGGAACAGGATGGCCCCGCCGACCATGCGCAGCCTGCGGAACACGCCGGTGAAGGCGCGGGTGTAGATTTTTTCCCGTGAGGCGTAGAGGTCGACGGATTCCTTGCCTTTCTTGGCGGGCGGGGTGACGTCATGTACCGGAATTTGCTTGCTCATCATCATGTCCCACGGCAGTGGAAAAACGCTGCGGCCAGTGCATGCCGACCGCGTTTGTGACCCATCAGGTGTCCGTGCATGATACGCCCGTCATGGCACCTGGAGTGTGGCTGCGGCGTTAAGTCGCATTGGGTTGCATTTGATTATCGTGTATTGGGGCTCGCCTTGACGCAGGTCAATTGACAAGGCGTGCCCGCCGCAGGCAAGTGTCTATGCCCGATACAGCCTCAGGTGCCTCAGTGTTTCGGCCTGGGTCCAGTCATTGTTCCTCACGCGTTTGATGGCCAACCCTTGGGCATCGTCGTCCAGTTCGGCCAGCAGGTAGGTGCGCTGGGAGGCCGAACCACTCAGGAAGACCGGGACCGCGCCATATTGCCGGTTGGAGCGATGCCAGCCTCCGGCTTCGGTGTGATAGTGGCCACCGAACACCGCGTTGACCTGGAAGTGGTTGATCATGTCCCTGAAATGCATCAGGTCCTCCTCGGTGCCGTCCCAATCGTCTGGCTGATGCAGGTTGAGCAGGACGATCTGGCCGTTCTCATAGGCTTCTTTCAACTGCCCCTCCAGCCAGCCCAGTGCGTCATTGATCCTGAACTTATCGCGGGGCTCGAAAGGCCATGCCCAGCCACTGTCGAAATCCACACGGTAGGTGGGCTCGTTGTTCAGCTGGATCAGGCGAACCCTGCCGAAACTGATGCTGTATGCCAGGCTGCCGCTGTAGCTGGTCAGCCTGTAGCTGCTCGAGGTCGCGACATCCATCGTGTCCACCACATCTCGGTGGTGATTGAGCAGATCCATCACGCTGTCCCGGGGCCCGCCGTTGTTGAATGAGCCTCCGAATTCATCGGTGATGTTGTTCTTGTAATCATGATTGCCCAGGCCAAAGTAGTAGTTCTTGTGCAGGTGGCGCTCGATGATCGGGTAGAGGACTTTGCGTTGCCAGCCGTGCCCGTATGCTGTCATGTCGCCATTGATCATCACCGGGACGCCCGTGCCACCCAAGCTGTTGCGGTAGCTCGCAATGCTGGCGTACTGCTCGTTGATCAGGGCTTTCGATTCTTTGTTGCGTTCAGCGTCGCTTTCATATTCGCCATAGTCGGAAGCGGGCGTCCATGGGTACTGTGGATCGGATGCGAACACGAACGCTCTGGGTGTCGGGCGGTTGCCATAGCGGCCAGGCTGTTTTGGGGGTAGGGCTACGGGATAGGTGGGGTAGGCCATTTCTTAAATCCTCTGGGTAAGTCAGGCTCGATGCCTGTCCACCAGAGAATTTCCTAGTGTCCTGTCCTTCGGAATCCGGTAGCGATTCCTCCTATCAATCCTGCCAGCCCAGAAAAAACGGCCCCGGTGGTGATCGCCGGGGCCGCTTGCTGTGGTTACTCTGCTTTCTGCTGCGCAGCGTCTTGATGCGACAGGCTGTAGACATAGGCCGCCAGCAGGTGGACCTTGTCGTTGCCCTGCATCTGCGCCTGAGCCGGCATCTGGCCTTGACGACCGTAGCGGATGGTCTGTTGCAGCTGAGCGAAGCTCGAGCCGTAGATGAACGCCTGCGGGTGGGTCAGGTTAGGCGCGCCCATCGCTGGAGTGCCTTTGCCTTCGGGGCCATGACAGGCCACGCAGTTAGCGGCGAAGAGCTTCTGGCCATTGGCCGGATCGGCTTTGGCGCCTTCGGGCAGTGTGCGGCCGTCAAGATTGGTCAGGACGAAGGCTGCGACATCGGCCACGCCTTGCTCGCCCAGCACTTCGGCCCAGGCCGGCATGACGCCGTGACGACCATTCATGATGGTGGTCTTGATGGTCTCCGGTTCGCCGCCCCAACGCCAGTCGTTGTCGGTCAGGTTGGGGAAGCCGTAGGCGCCCTTGGCATCGGAGCCGTGGCACACCGAGCAGTTGGAGGCGAACAGGCGACCTCCCATCTTCAGCGCCTGCGGATCCTTGGCGACTTCCTCGACCGGCATGGCGGCGAATTTGGCGAAGATCGGCCCGAAGCGGGCATCGGCCTTGGCCATTTCCTTTTCCCATTCGTGCACGCCGGTCCAGCCGGCCTGGCCGTTGGAGAACTCGGTCTGCTTTTCGGTATCCAGGTACTGGTAGCCAGGCAGGACGCCTTTCCAGTTACCCAGGCCTGGGTACAGCACCAGATAGCCCAAGGCGAACACGATGGTGCCGACGAACAGCCAGAACCACCACTTGGGCAGCGGGTTGTCGTATTCCTCGATACCGTCAAAGGCATGGCCGACGGTCTCGTCGGTGATTTCCTCGCGCTGGCCCTTGCGGGTGGAGAGCAACAGCCAGGTCAGGGAAAAGATGGTGCCCAGGGTCAGGACGGTGACGTACAGACTCCAGAAGGTTGTCATTGTTCTTTGCTCCTAGAAGCTTTCGCTTGCGCTTGCTCGACGTGCCGGCTGGCTTCGGGATCATCGGCGAACGGCAACTGGGTTGCCTCGTCGAACTCTTTCTTGCGCCGTGGGTTGAACACCCACAGCGCCAGGCCTACGAAGGCGATCATCACCACGACGGTGCCCAGGCCACGAATCATCCCGATGTCCATCAGTGTCACCGCTTGCTCTTGATGATGGTGCCGAGGCCTTGCAGGTACGCCACGAGGGCGTCCATCTCGGTCTTGCCCTTGACCGCGTCGCGGGCGCCGGCAATGTCCTCGTCGGTGTAGGGCACGCCCAGGGTGCGCAGGACTTCCATTTTCTTCGGCGTGTCCTTGCCATCGAGCTTGTTTTCCACCAGCCAGGGGTAGGAGGGCATCTTCGACTCGGGCACGACGTTGCGCGGGTTGTACAGGTGCGCGCGGTGCCAGTCATCGGAGTAGCGACCGCCCACACGCGCCAGGTCCGGGCCGGTGCGCTTGGAGCCCCACAGGAACGGATGATCCCAGACACTCTCGCCGGCCACCGAGTAATGGCCGTAGCGCTCGGTCTCGGCGCGGAACGGACGGATCATCTGCGAGTGGCAGCCGACGCAGCCTTCTCGCCGGCCACCGAGTAATGGCCGTAGCGCTCGGTCTCGGCGCGGAACGGACGGATCATCTGCGAGTGGCAGCCGACGCAGCCTTCGCGGATGTAGATGTCGCGACCCTCAAGCTCCAGCGCGGTACGCGGCTTCATGCCTTCGACGGGCTTGTTGGTGACGTCCTGGAAGAACAGCGGGACGATCTGGGTCAGGCCGCCGATGCTGACGGCGATGACCATGAAGAAGGCCAATAGGCCGATATTCTTCTCGACTGCTTCGTGCTTCATCAGTGAGCTCCCACGACGACGATCTTGGCGGCTTCCTCAGCCTCGGCCGGCTTCGCGGCGCGGACAGTGCGGTAGACGTTGTAGGCCATCAGCAGCATGCCGGAGGCGAAGAACGCACCGCCCAGGGCGCGGACGATATAACCCGGATGGCTGGCCTGGAGGGCTTCGACGAAGGAATAGGTGAGGGTGCCGTCGTCGTTGATGGCGCGCCACATCAGGCCCTGGGTGATGCCGTTGACCCACATCGAGGCGATGTACAGCACGGTACCGATGGTCGCCAGCCAGAAGTGGGCGTTTATCAGGCCGACGCTGTGCATCTGCTGGCGACCGTAGAGGCGCGGGATCATGTGATACACGGCACCGATGGAGATCATCGCGACCCAACCGAGGGCGCCGGCGTGGACGTGGCCGATGGTCCAGTCGGTGTAGTGCGACAGCGAGTTGACGGTCTTGATGGCCATCATCGGGCCTTCGAAGGTGGACATGCCATAGAAGGCCAGCGAGACCACCAGGAACCGCAAGATCGGGTCGGTGCGCAGTTTGTGCCACGCACCGGAGAGGGTCATCATGCCGTTGATCATGCCGCCCCAGCTCGGGGCCAGGAGGATGATCGACATCACCATGCCCAGCGACTGCGCCCAGTCAGGCAGCGCGGTGTAGTGCAGATGGTGCGGGCCTGCCCAGATGTACAGGGTGATCAGTGCCCAGAAGTGGACGATCGACAGGCGATAGGAGTAGATCGGACGCTCGGCCTGCTTGGGCACGAAGTAGTACATCATCCCCAGGAAGCCCGTGGTCAGGAAGAAGCCCACAGCGTTGTGCCCGTACCACCACTGGATCATTGCATCGGTGGCGCCGGAGTAGGCCGAGTACGACTTGAACAGGCTGACCGGCAAGGACATGTGGTTGACGATGTGCAGCATCGCCGTGACAACGATGAACGCACCGTAGAACCAGTTGCCGACATAGATGTGCTTGGTCTTGCGCTTGACGATGGTGCCGAAGAACACCAGGCCGTAGGTGACCCAGACGATGGCCAGCAGAATCGCCAGCGGCCACTCGAGCTCGGCGTATTCCTTGGTGGTGGTGTAGCCCATCGGCAGGGTGATCAGCGCGCCGACGATCACTGCCTGCCAACCCCAGAAGGTGAACGCGGCCATGCTGTCGGAGATCAGCCGAGTCTGGCAGGTGCGCTGCACGACGTAGTAGGAAGTGGCGAACAGCGCGCAACCTCCGAAGGCGAAGATCACCAGGTTGGTGTGCAGCGGGCGAAGGCGGCCGAAGCTCGTCCATGGCAGGTCCAGGTTGAGCTGGGGCCATACCAGTTGCGAGGCAATGAAGACGCCGAGGCCCATGCCAAGGATCCCCCAGACCACCGTCATGATGGCGAACTGGCGGACGACCTTATAGTTATAAGCAGTCGGACTGATTGCAGTGCTCATTCTAAGGTTCCACGGTTTTGGGTGTTCTTGTTGGTCGAAAATCGGCGCCAGTATCGATAACCACCAGGGTTATGGCAACGCAAGGATCATGACGCCGACCCGTGTCCAGGCCCTTTCCACCACCGTCCCGCGGTTTAGGGGCTGGATGATTGTACACAAATAAATGTTTGTAATGTGTACCGTTTTTCGCCTTTTTCTGATCGATCGGTCAAGCTTTTTCTGCAGGGCTCCGGTAAGAAGGGACGTCTACCGAAACCTGTGCGATCGACCCGCAAAAGCCGGTGCGCGGAGTCAGGCCATGCGCCGCGCCATGTGGGTTCGCTATAAGCGAGGCCACTGTGGCAACAAGCTTAGTTCTGTTCAGAGGGGGTGCAAGGAGGGATGAGGCGGGGAGGGCGATGGCGCAGCCCTTGGCGGACGTCGCTTGTCCTGGTGCTTGGGCGGGATATTCGCGGGTGAACCCGCTCCCACAAGGATCGGCGCTGTTCCTGTGGGGGCGGGTTTACCCGCGAAGGGTGTTACTTGGCAGTCACGGTTTCGGACGCGTCATCCTGCGACAGGCTGTACACATAGGCTGCCAGCAGATGCACCTTGTCGTTGCCCTGGATTTCGCGCTGGGCCGGCATCTGGCCCTGACGGCCGTAGCGGATGGTCTGCTGCAGCTGGGCGAAACTCGAGCCGTAGATGAACGCCTGCGGGTGGGTGAGGTTGGGCGCGCCCATCGCCGGGGTGCCCTTGCCCTCAGGACCGTGGCAGGCCACGCAGTTGGCCGCGAAGATCTCCTGACCTTTGACCGGGTCGGCCTTGGCGCCTTCAGGGAGGGTACGGCCATCGAGGTTGGTGAGCACGAAGGCAGCCACGTCGGCCACGCCCTGTTCACCGATCACTTCGGACCAGCCTGGCATCACGCCATGGCGACCGTCCATGATCGACGCCTTGATGGTTTCAGGCTCCCCGCCCCAGCGCCAGTCCTTGTCGGTCAGGTTGGGGAAGCCGTAGGCGCCCTTGGCGTCGGAGCCGTGGCACACCGAGCAGTTGGAGGCGAACAGGCGGCCACCCATCTTCAGGGCTTGCGGATCCTTGGCGACTTCTTCGACCGGCATGGCGGCGAACTTGGCGAAGATCGGCCCGAACTTGGCGTCGGCCTTGTCCATTTCCTTTTGCCATTCATTGACCTGGGTCCAACCATTCTCGTAGCCCGGCAGGATGCCTTTCCAGTTACCCAGACCCGGATAGAGGATGAGGTAGCCCACCGCGAACACCAGGGTGCCGACGAACAGCCAGAACCACCACTTGGGCAGCGGGTTGTCATACTCCTCGATGCCATCGAAGCTGTGGCCCATGGTCTGGTCGGTGGTGTTGTTGCTCTGGCCCTTGCGGGTGCCGAGCAGCAGCCAGGTCAGGCCAATCAGGCTGCCGATGGTCAGTACACTGATGTAGGTACTCCAGAAGGTGGTCATTACCGATTATTCCTCATGGCAGGTTCCTGCCCGGCGGGGGGCAGGCGGTCATCGACGAAGGGCAGCAGGCGCGCTTCGGCGAAATCACGGTCGCGGCGGCGGTTGAAGACCCACAGGCTCAGGCCGATGAAGGCGATCATCACCACCAAGGTGCCCAGGCCGCGGATCATGCCGATATCCAGTGACAGTTCCATCGTTACCTCTTGTTCTTGATCGCGGTGCCCAGCACCTGCAGGTAGGCCACCAGGGCATCCATCTCGGTCTTGCCCTTGACCGCGTCGCGGGCACCGGCGATGTCTTCGTCGGTGTAGGGCACGCCCAGGGTGCGCAGGGTGCGCATCTTGGTGTCGGTGTGACTGTTGTCGACCTTTTGCGCGACCAGCCACGGGTAGGACGGCATCTTCGATTCGGGCACCACGTTGCGCGGGTTGTACAGGTGCGCGCGGTGCCAGTCGTCGGAGTAGCGGCCACCGACGCGGGCCAGGTCCGGACCGGTACGCTTGGAGCCCCACAGGAACGGGTGGTCCCAGACGCTCTCGCCAGCCACCGAGTAGTGGCCGTAGCGCTCGGTCTCGGCGCGGAACGGACGGATCATCTGCGAGTGGCAGCCAACGCAGCCTTCACGGATGTAGATGTCGCGGCCTTCGAGCTGCAGGGCGGTGTAGGGCTTCATGCCTTCGACCGGCTTGTTGGTGACGTCCTGGAAGAACAGCGGGACGATCTGGGTCAGGCCGCCGATGCTGACGGCAAAGACCATCAGCAAAGCCAGCAGGCCTACGTTCTTTTCGATGACTTCGTGTTTCATCAGGCGTGTCTCCTCAGGCCAGCTGGGCGTTCGCAGGGGCGGCGTCGGTGGCCGGTGCGCGCACGGTGCGCCAGGTGTTCCAGGCCATCAGCAACATTCCGCTGAGGAAGATCGCGCCGCCGACGAAGCGGACGATGAAGCCAGGATGGCTGGCCACCAGCGTCTCGACGAAGGAGTAGGTGAGCGTGCCGTCGGCGTTGACCGCGCGCCACATCAGGCCCTGGGCGATGCCGTTGACCCACATCGAGGCGATGTACAGCACGGTGCCGATGGTCGCCAGCCAGAAGTGGGCGTTGATCAGGCCAATGCTGTACATGCGCTCCTTGCCGAACACCTTGGGAATGGTGTGGTACAGCGCGCCGATGGAGATCATCGCGACCCAGCCGAGGGCGCCGGCGTGGACGTGGCCGATAGTCCAGTCGGTGTAGTGGGAGAGGGCATTGACGGTCTTGATGGCCATCATCGGGCCTTCGAAGGTGGACATGCCGTAGAAGGCCAGCGAGACCACCAGGAAGCGCAAGATCGGGTCGCTGCGCAGTTTGTGCCAGGCGCCGGAGAGGGTCATCATGCCGTTGATCATCCCGCCCCAGCTCGGCGCCAGCAGGATCAGCGACATGATCATGCCCAGCGACTGCGCCCAGTCGGGCAAGGCGGTGTAGTGCAGATGGTGCGGGCCTGCCCAGATGTACAGGGTGATCAGCGCCCAGAAGTGGACGATCGACAGCCGATAGGAATACACCGGGCGCTCGGCCTGCTTGGGCACGTAGTAGTACATCATCCCCAGGAAGCCTGCGGTCAGGAAGAAGCCCACGGCGTTGTGGCCATACCACCACTGGACCATTGCATCGGTGGCGCCGGCATAGATCGAGTAGGACTTGGTCAGGCTGACGGGCATTTCCAGGTTGTTGACGATGTGCAGCATCGCCACGGTCAGGATGAAGCCGCCATAGAACCAGTTACCGACGTAGATGTGTTTGGTGTTGCGCTTGATCAGCGTACCGAAGAACACCACGGCGTAGGCGACCCAGACGATGGTGATCAGGATGTCGATGGGCCATTCCAGTTCGGCGTATTCCTTGGAACTGGTGAAGCCCAGCGGCAGGCTGATGGCCGCCAGCAGGATCACCAGCTGCCAGCCCCAGAAGGTGAACGCCGCCAGGGCGGGGGCGAACAGGGTGGTCTGGCAGGTGCGTTGCACCGAATAATAGGAAGTGGCGAACAAGGCACAGCCGCCGAAGGCGAAGATCACCGCATTGGTGTGCAGCGGTCGCAGGCGGCCGAAGCTGGTCCAGGGAAGGTCGAAGTTCAGGGAGGGCCAGACGAGTTGCGCGGCAATGAAAACGCCGAGCCCCATCCCGACGATTCCCCACACCACCGTCATGATGGCGAATTGGCGGACCACCTTGTAGTTATAGGCGGTACTGCTGGTTGTGTTCATGTATGGGTTCCCATCCACGGTTATAGGCAGGCTAGATAGCGAGGCAAGCATGAGTAATGGGCACATTGCCGGTATTGACGGGGATCAATGGGCGCAGGTGGGAAATATCCCAGGCTTGCGCTGCGATCCTCCGAGAATTCGGGGGGATCAGGACTACAAGGGCTGCCTGATCCTGGCCCACGGCGCGGGGGCGCCGATGGACAGCGACTTTCTGGAGGACATGGCGCAAAGGCTGGCAGCGCAAGGGGTAGGCGTGATCCGCTTCGAGTTCCCGTACATGGCTCAACGTCGTGAGGGCGGCGGCAAGCGGCCGCCCAACCCACAGAAGGTGCTGCTCGACTGCTGGCGCGAGGTGTATCGGCAGGTGCGACTATTGGTCGCGGGGCCGTTGGCCATTGGCGGCAAGTCCATGGGCGGGCGCATGGCGAGCCTGCTGGCCGATGAGCTGGGGGCCGATGCCTTGGTTTGCTTGGGGTATCCGTTCTATGCGGTGGGCAAGCCGGAAAAACCCCGGGTCGAGCATCTGGCGGGGTTGCGCACGCCTACGCTCATCGTCCAGGGCGAGCGCGATGCCCTGGGGAACCGGGAGGCGGTGGCGGGGTATGTGTTGTCGCCTGCGATCGAGTTGTGTTGGTTGGCGGCAGCGGATCATGACTTGAAGCCGCTGAAGGCGTCGGGTTTGACGCATGAGGGGCATCTGCAGGTGGCGGCTGAGCGGGTTGCTGCGTTTCTGATGAGGTAGTGGTGTTGGTTTGAGGTTTGTGGCTGATCCGTCTGATGTGCCGCCGCTTGGTCACCTTTGCGCCATTGCGGCGACCTACTTTTGCCCAACAGCAACAGTAGTCGCCGCAAAGGCGAAAAGCGTCGGTGGCGTCACCACCAGAAACGGATAATCACACTACCCAAGAAGAGCTCAGTCGCGATACTCACACAGGTAAGCTGTATCCACCGCCACCTTCAGCTGGAACTTGCTGTCCGCAGGTACATTGAACTGGCTCCCTGCCTTGAAGACTTCCCAGTTATCGCTCCCCGGCAGCTTCACGGTCAGCGCGCCGGACACCACGTGCATGATTTCCCGCTTGGCCGTGCCGAACTCGTATTCGCCCGGCGCCATGACACCCACGGTAGCTGGACCTTCCTCGCCCGTGAAGGCGATCGACTTGACGGTGCCATCGAAGTACTCATTGACCTTGAACATGGAGCGACTCCTGAAAAAAGGGAGGAAAAAAGGCTGGCCAGTATGCCCAAGCCCCAACACCTCGTCATCTGAATTCAGGTGCCGCTGGCCGGCAGGCTCAACGGAAGTAACCGCGCAGTGTTGCGGGCGTCTTCCAGGGCGCGATGCTGCTGGCCGGCGAACTGCAGGCCGGCCAGTTGCAGGGCGCTGTTCAGCCCCATCGGGCGCTGCAGTTGGCGGGCCTTGGCAAAGCGCTGTTTGAGGTTGATGTGGGGCAGGGCCTGCAGCAGGCTGGTGAGCTGGTGCTGTTTCCATTCCTGTTGCAGCTGCTGGCGGTCGTAGTCGCCCCAGCTGACCCAGGCCTGCAACTGCCCCTGATGATGGCCGAGCCAGCGCTCGAACTGCGCCCAGACCTCGGTAAAGGAGGCTGCGCCGTCGACACTGGCCTGGGTGATATGGGTCAACTCACGGCAGAAGGGGGTCAGCTGTGGTCGCCGCCTGGGCCGCACGAAGCGCTGGAAGTGATCGATCTCGCGACCTTCGCGTGTCACCAGGCTCGCCCCGATTTCAATGATTTCCATCTCCGTGACGGGCCAGCCACCGTCATCGGTGGTCGCTTCCAGGTCAATCACCAGCCAATGCCCCATACCGGGCTCCCGTGCAAGACGCAGTCCCCTGCGTGGTCGCTAGAGCGTAGCCAATCTGAGGCCCAAGGGCATCCCCTGGCACAATGCTGCTGTTTTGACATCGCAGAAGGTTGTGCCCTGGCGGGAAAGCGCCTAGCTTAGTTGAATCCATTCACAAACCGTGATGAGTGTCTGCTTTTGACTTCCGTGACCGGCTCGAAGGCCTTGTCTTCCTTGTTGATACTCGCCGCAGTGTGGATGGCGCTGCCTGCGTCGGCGCAAGCGGTTGTCGAGGTGAGGGTCGGGGCGGCGCATTTTCCGCCCTATACCGTGCGTCCCGAGCAGGGCGCTGACAACGGCCTGTTGCCGCAATTGCTCAAAGCCCTCAACCAGCAACAGCACAGCTACCACTTCGTGCAGGTTCCCACGTCGATTCCTCGGCGTTTTGGCGATTTCCAGCAAGGGCGCACGGACATCGCGATATTCGAGAATCCCAAATGGGGCTGGGAACAGGTTCCCCACGAAAGCGTAGACATGGGCCTGGAAGATGCCGAAGTGTTCGTCGCACGCCAACAGGCCGGGCGAGACCAGCACTATTTCAGCAGCCTGCAAGGCAAACGCCTGGCATTGTTCCACGGCTATCACTACGCCTTTGCCGACTTCAATTCCGACCCCCGCTATCTGAGCCAGAACTTCAGCGCCACGCTGACCTACTCCCACGACAGCAACTTGCTGATGGTGCAGCGTGGACGTGTCGACATTGCCCTGGCGACGCGATCGTTTCTAGCCGACTTCATGGCGCGAAACCCGGACAGCCGGGCGCAGCTGATGGCCTCCGAGCGGGTCGATCAGGTCTATCACCACTATGCGATGGTGCGACCAGGCGCGCCGATCGATGCCCGGACATTCGCCGCCTTGCTCGATCGGCTGCGCGCGAGCGGCGAATTGCTGCGCATCTTCCAGCCCTATCGGATCAGCGTCGTGGCGCCGAGCGGCCACTAAATTCCCTAATGCCCGTCACGTCTACCGGATTGAGCCTTCATTTCAATGCCGTGAGCCATGACCATGCCGTTCGATGCCGATTCGCAGCCCCTTTCCCTGCCGCGTTGGCGCAGTCTCAGCGCCGATGAAAACGATTGCCGGTTGAGCCTGACCCTGGAGGGGCAAGCGTTGATCCGGGTTCGCCTGACCCCAGGCGAGCCGCTGCACGTCCACCTCGAGCAGGTGTGCCAAGCGCGCCCCGCGCAAGCGCTGTGGGCAGCCTGCTACTGGCTGCTCTCGCGGGATCCAGCGCGCCAGCGACTGGTCTGGCATTGCCCGCATCCAGTGGATTCGGCCTTGGCCAGCGGCCTGCTGGTGCCCGGTGACCAGCCAGGGTTGTACCTGTGCGAGCGAGCGATGTTCTGGCAACTGCCGCAGCCCTGGCTGGGCGATGCGCAAGCCGGCGCTTATCCGCAGCAAATGCACATCAGCGATGGCAAGCGCCATCCTCGTCGTGCACCCAAGCCCCGAGGTGAGGTGTACCGGCGATTCGATGCGCGCCTGGGGGCCTGGGTGTCGCTGCGCACGCTTGAAATCGAACAGGACCTGGAACGCTTCAATCGCTGGCAGAACGATGCACGTGTGCTGCAGTTCTGGCAGGAAGGCGGCACGCTCGAACAGCATCGCCAATACCTGACCAAGCTTCAGGCCGACCCGCATACCCTTACCTTGATCGGCTGCTTCGATGACCAGCCCTTTGCCTACTTCGAGGCCTACTGGGCCAAGGAGGACCGCATCGCGCCGTTCTATCCGGCGGACGACTACGACCGGGGTATCCATATGCTGGTGGGCGAGCAGGCCCATCGCGGTCCGCACAAGGTAGCCAGTTGGCTGTCGGCGCTGGTGCACTATTTGTTCTTGGACGATCCGCGGACCCAGCGGGTGGTCGCCGAGCCGCGTGCCGACAACGGCAAGATGATCGGCTACATGCACGATCAGTGCTTCCATTGCGAAAAAGAGTTCGATTTTCCGCACAAACGGGCGGCGTTGATGATCTTGGGGCGGGAGCGGTTCTTCGACCGCTGCTCACTGTCCTGAGCCGATGGGGCCGCACAGCGGCCCCATCGGGTTCAGGCCTGGCGGGTGTGCTTGCGGCAATGGATCAGGGCATCGCGGATCATGAAGTTGACCAGCGTCGGCGACACCCCAAGTTCCTTGGCGATGTCTTTCTGCGGCACGCCATGCAGGCGATACATCTCGAAGGCGTAACGGGTGCGCTGGGGCAACTCTCCGAGGGCCTCGGCGATGTGCTCGAGGGTGGCGAGGTTGATGTGGGTGGTTTCGGGCGAGGCGTTCTGCAGGACGACGTTCAGGCCTTCTTCTTCACTGCCGGAATACTTCTGCTCCATGGCCTGCTTGCGGTAGTGATCGATGGCCAGGTTGCGCACAATCTGGAACAGGTAGCTGAGCTGGGCCTTGAACGACGAGGTGATCTGCGGCGCGGCGCTGAGTCGGAAGAAGGCATCCTGCACCACATCTTCGGCGCGTGAACGGCAGCCGGTGATGCGGGCCGCGATCTTGACCAGGATGCTGCGGTTGTCGACGAATGCCTGGAGCAGTGGTGAATCGCACTTACTTGTGGATAGTTGTTCCGCCATGGAAATCACCTGGACGCTGAAGGGAAGGGGAAGGCGTCTGTGTAGGACGCTTCCTACGACGAGCGACAAATTATTCACAATGATAATGATTGTCAAATGCGAAAAGTAATTAGTAGCGTGGCGTTTGCGTTCTAAGCCTCGACCGTTGAAATCGGCCCCTTTCGCCTCTCGTCTGCTTTGTCTGCCGCCGCCAAGCGGTTTAATTATTTGCCCCGCCCATCCGTTCCCCTGTGTACATCCGGCTGTCGAACGCTTTGCGCCTGTCTCGCGGCGCAGCGTCGGCACGACTTATCCAGACACTGGCAGGAACTCCCCATGATGGACGCCTTCGAACTCCCGCTCTCGTTGGTCCACGCCCTGGCGCAGCGCGCCACGCGGACCCCCGACCGGATCGCCTTGCGCTTTCTGGCCGATGATCCAAGCGAGCAGGCCGTGCTCAGCTATCAGGAGCTGGATCTGCGAGCGAGGGCCATTGCCGCGGCGCTGCAGGCGCGTACCGATTTTGGCGACCGGGCGGTACTGTTGTTTCCCAGTGGCCCGGACTACGTGGCGGCGTTCTTCGGTTGCCTGTACGCCGGGGTCATTGCCGTGCCGGCGTATCCGCCGGAATCTTCGCGGCGCCATCACCAGGAGCGTCTGCTATCGATCATCGACGATGCCCAGCCGCGCCTGCTGCTCACCGTCGACGCCTTGCGCGACAGCTTGCAGGGCCTCGATGCCCTGGCGCAGCAGGGCGCCCCTGGCCTGCTGGCCGTGGACTGTCAGGACCCGGCGCTGGCGGCCGACTGGCGCGAGCCGGTGCTGACCGGTGAGCACATTGCCTTCTTGCAATACACCTCCGGCTCGACTGCCTTGCCCAAGGGCGTGCAGGTCAGCCATGGCAACCTGGTGGCCAACGAGCAACTGATCCGTCAGGGCTTTGGCATCGACCTGAACCCGGACGACGTGATCGTCAGCTGGTTGCCGCTGTATCACGACATGGGCCTGATCGGCGGGCTCTTGCAACCGATCTTCAGCGGCGTGCCCTGCGTGCTGATGTCGCCGGGCTATTTCCTTGCCCGGCCACAGCGCTGGCTGCAGGCGATCAGCGACTATGGCGGCACCATCAGCGGTGGTCCGGATTTCGCCTACCGCCTGTGTAGCGAGCGGGTCAGCGAGGCGGCCCTGGCTGGCCTGGACCTGAGCCGTTGGCGGGTGGCGTATTCAGGGTCCGAGCCGATTCGCCAGGACAGCCTGCAGACCTTCGCGGACAAGTTCAGTGCATGTGGATTCGAGGCGAGCAGCTTCTTTGCCAGCTACGGCCTGGCCGAGGCGACGCTGTTCGTCAGCGGTAGCCGCCGGGGCCAGGGCATCGCTGCCATGGCCCTGGACGCCGAGGCGCTCGCCGCCAATCGCGCCGAACCTGGCCAGGGCAGTGTACTGATGAGCTGTGGCTATCCGCAGCCCGGCCACGCCGTGCGCATCGTCGACCCGCAGCGCCTGGCGGTGTTGGGCGATAACCGCATCGGCGAAGTGTGGGCTGCAGGGCCGAGCATCGCGCAGGGCTATTGGCGCAACCCAGAGGCCACCGCACGCACCTTTGTCGAGCAGGACGGCCAGACCTGGCTGCGCACCGGGGACCTGGGCTTCATGCGTGATGGCGAGGTGTTCGTCACCGGGCGCCTGAAAGACATGCTCATCGTTCGGGGCCAGAACCTCTACCCACAGGACCTGGAAAAGACCCTTGAACGCGAGGTCGAAGGGCTGCGTAAAGGCCGTGTCGCGGTATTCGCCGTGGACGACCAGGGGGAAGAGGGTATCGGCGTGGCGGTGGAGATCAGCCGCAACGTGCAGAAGGTCATCAAACCTCAGGACCTGATCCGTACTGTGCGCCAGGTCATTGCCGATGCCTGCCGCCAGGCACCTGCGGTGGTACTGCTGCTCAACCCCGGCGCCTTGCCCAAGACCTCCAGTGGCAAGCTCCAGCGCTCGGCCTGCCGCCTGCGCATGGCCGATGGCAGCCTGGACTGCTATGCACGTTTTCCGACTGTCGAAGCGCCTGTGGCTGCGCAGGTGATAGGTGGTGAGCTGCAGGAGCGCATCGCGGCCATCTGGCGCGAGGTGCTCAAGGTCGAAACGGTGGCACCGGACGATCATTTCCTGCTGCTGGGCGGCAACTCCATCGCCGCCACCCAGGCGACCGCTCGCCTGGCGGACGCACTGGGTGTCGGCCTGAGCCTGAGCACGCTGTTCGAGTCGCCGACCCTGGCCGATTACAGCGCTGCGGTGGCAGCGAACCTGGCCGAAGGTGGCACCGCGTCCGCGGCCATCGATGCTCTGGGGCGTGGCAAGGCTCTGCCGCAATCGCTGGCGCAGAACCGTCTGTGGCTACTGTGGCAGCTGGCGCCGGAGTCGGCGGCCTATAACATCCCTGCCGGTTTGCACCTGCGGGGTGAGTTGGACGAGTCGGCGCTGCAGGCGAGCTTCCAGGCGCTGGTGGCACGTCACGAGTCCTTGCGTACGCATTTTTGCGAGGTCGACGGCCAGGCCATGCAGCAGGTCTTGCCCGAGGCGACCTTCGAGCTGCACCGCACGGATCTGCAAGGGGCGGACGCCGAGCAGGTCCTGGCCTGTCGCGAGGCCGAGGCGCGGCAGCCGTTCGACCTCACCCAAGGACCGCTGCTGCGCGTCACGCTGGCGCGCCTGGGCGATGAGGACCACCAGCTCTGGGTAACCCTGCACCACATCGTTGCCGATGGCTGGTCGTTGAACATCCTGCTCGACGAATTCGCCAAGCTGTACGCCGCCCATTGCCAAGGCCTTCAGGCCAACCTGGCGCCCCTGCCGCTGGGCTACGCCGACTATGGTCATTGGCAGCGCCAATGGTTGGCCGGCGGCGAAGGTGAGCGGCAGTTGAACCACTGGAAGGCGCAACTGGGCGATGAATTGCCGGTGCTCGACCTGTGCACCGACCATCCGCGCGCCACTGAGCGCACCCATCGCGCCGCGCGTCTGAGCGTGAAGGTGCCCGCCACGCTGGCCACTGCCCTGGACACGTTGGCCCGCGAGCAGCAGGCTAGCCTGTTCATGGTCCTGCTGGCCGCCTGGCAAGGCCTGTTGCACCGGTACACCGGTCAGGGCGATATCCGCGTCGGTGTGCCCAACGCCAACCGCCCGCGCCTGGAAACCCAGGGCATGGTGGGCTTTTTCATCAACACCCAAGTGCTGCGCGCCGAACTCCATGGCCGCCTGCCGTTCAATCAGTTACTGGCCCAGGTGCGCCAGGCCACACTGCTGGCCCAGGCCAACCAGGACTTGCCATTCGAGCAATTGCTCGAGGCGCTGCCAGATGCCCGCGAGCAGGGGCTGTTCCAGGTGATGTTCAATCATCAGCAGCGTGATCTTTCGGCGCTGCGCCGCCTGCCTGGTCTGCTCGCCGAAGAATTGCCCTGGCATAGCCGCGAGGCCAAGTTCGACCTGCAATTGCACAGCGAGCAGGATCACCAGGGGCGTTTGAGTCTAGCGTTCGACTATGCCGCCGAGCTGTTCGAGGCCGATACCATCGAACGTCTGGCCAGGCACCTGCTGACCCTGCTCGAGCAAGTCTGCGCCTGCCCGCAGCGCGTGCTGGGCGAGGTGCGCTTGCTCGACGACGCAGGCCATGCGCAAATGCTGGCTTGGGGGCAGGCGCCTGCGCCGAGCGCCCAGCGCCTGGTGGTCGAGCAACTGACCGACCAGGGCCAACGCACACCGGAGCGTACGGCGCTGGTGTGGGAAGGTGGCAGTCTCGACTACGCCAGCCTGCACCAGCAGGCCAATCGCCTGGCCCACTACCTGCGTGACAAGGGCGTCGGCCCGGACACCCGCGTGGCCATCGCCCTGGAACGCTCGCCACAGTTGATGATCGGTCTGTTGGCCATCCTCAAGGCCGGTGGCGCCTATGTGCCGCTGGATGTCGACTACCCGGCCGAGCGCCTGGCTTACATGCTCAGCGACTGTGGCGCCGCACTGCTGCTCAGCCACAGCGCCACGCTCGAACGCCTGCCGCAGGTCCAGGGCGTCAGTGCCATCGCTTTGGATCAGCTGCATTTGGACAGCTGGCCGAGCCATGCCCCAGGCCTGCACCTGGACGGCGACAACCTGGCCTATGTGATCTACACCTCAGGCTCCACCGGCCAGCCCAAGGGCGTGGGCAACACCCATGCCGCGCTGGCTGAGCGCTTGCAATGGATGCAGGGCACCTACGCGCTGGACGACAGCGACGTGCTGATGCAGAAGGCACCGATCAGCTTCGACGTATCGGTGTGGGAGTGCTTCTGGCCGTTGATCCAGGGGTGCACGCTGGTACTGGCCGGCCCTGGCGAGCACCGCGACCCGCGGCGTATCGCCGAGCTGGTGCAGGCCCATGGCGTGACCACGCTGCATTTCGTCCCGCCGTTGCTGCAGGTGTTTGTCCAGGAGCCGCTGGCGGCGAGCTGTACCAGCCTGCGCCGGGTGTTCTCCGGCGGCGAGGCGCTGTCGGCGCACCTGCGTGACCGCGTGCTGCAAGTCTTGCCGCAGGTGCAGTTGCACAACCGCTATGGCCCGACCGAGACCGCCATCAACGTCACCCACTGGCATTGCCAGACGCAGGATGGCGAACGCTCGCCGATCGGCCGGCCGCTGGGCAACGTGCTGTGCCGAGTGCTGGATGACGAGCTGGAACTGACCGCGCCGGGCGTACCGGGCGAGTTGTGCCTGGGCGGCGCGGGACTGGCCCGTGGTTACCTGGGCCGTCCTGGGCTGACCGCCGAACGCTTCGTGCCCCAGCCCGATGGCAACGGCGAGCGCCTGTACCGCAGTGGCGACCGTGCCCGCTGGCTGGTGCCGCTGCAAGCCTTGGAATACCTCGGCCGCCTCGATCAACAGGCCAAGGTGCGAGGATTTCGTGTCGAGCCCCAGGAGGTCCAGGCCTGCCTGTTGGCCGAGCCGGGCGTCGACCAGGCCTTGGTGCTGGTCCACCCCGATGCCGTCGGTGCGCAGCTGGTCGGCTACTACAGCGGTGTCGAACAGTCCGAGGCGCTGCTCGCAGCCTTGGGCGAGCGCCTGCCGACCTACATGGTGCCGGCGCAACTGATTCACCTGGCACAGATGCCCCTGGGGCCGAGCGGCAAGGTTGATCGCAAGGCACTGCCGGCACCGGTCTGGCAGCAACGCGGTCATGTCGAGCCGCAAAGCGCTGTGCAGAAACAGGTGGCGGCGATCTGGCGTGAGGTGCTGAATCTGCCGCGGGTCGGTCTTCTGGATGACTTCTTCGCCCTCGGTGGCCACTCGCTGCTCGCCACCCAGATCGTCTCGCGTACCCGCCAGGCGCTCGACGTCGAGCTGCCGCTCAAGGCCTTGTTCGAGGCCAGCGAACTGGGCGCCTTCTGCGCCGAGATCGAGCGCATTCAGGCCGCCGGCGGGCACAACCGGCAAGGCGTCATCGAGCGGGTCGATCGGCGCCAGGCAGTGCCGCTGTCGTATTCGCAGCAGCGCATGTGGGTGTTGTGGCAGATGGCGCCGGAGAGCCCGGCCTACAACGTCGGCGGTATGGCGCGCCTGCGCGGCGTGTTGCATGTGGATGCCTTCGAGCGGGCCTTGCAGGCCCTGGTCGTGCGCCATGAGACCCTGCGCACGACCTTCCCTGAGATCGACGGCGTGCCATATCAGTGCGTGGCCGAAGACAGCCCGCTGCGTGTGCAGTGGCATGATTTTTCCGCGCTCCAGGGCGAAGATCGCCAGCAGCGCTTGCAGCTACTGGCCGATGAGCAGGCGCACCTGCCGTTCGACCTGGCGCGCGGCCCGTTGCTGCGCGCCTGCCTGGTCAAGACAGGTGAGCGCGAACACTACTTCGTGCTGACCCTGCACCACATTGTCACCGAAGGCTGGGCCATGGACATCTTCGCCCGTGAGCTGGGCGAGCTGTACGAGGCCTTCGTCGATGAGCGCGAGTCGCCCCTGGCGCCGCTGCCGGTGCAGTACCTCGATTACAGCGTCTGGCAGCGCCAGTGGCTCGAAAGCGGAGAAGCAGCCCGCCAACTGGCCTACTGGAAAGCCCGCCTGGGTCACGAGCATCCGGTGCTGGCGCTGCCTTCGGACCGTCCGCGTCCGGCCGTACAGAGCCATCGTGGCGAGCTGTACCGCTTCGACCTCGACCCCGCGCTGGTCGAACGTGTGCATGCCTTCAACAGCCAGCATGGCTTGACCTTGTTCATGACCATGACCGCCACCCTGGCCGCCTTGCTGCACCGCCATAGCGGTCAGCGCGACCTGCGCATCGGCGCGCCGATGGCCAACCGTGTCCGCCCGGAAAGCGAAGGGCTGATTGGCGCCTTCCTCAACACCCAGGTGCTGCGTTGCGAGCTCGATGGGCAAATGACCGGCAGCCAATTGCTCGAACAGGTCCGTCGCACCGTGATCGATGGCCAGTCGCACCAGGACCTGCCATTCGACCAGCTGGTGGAGGCCTTGCAGCCCCCGCGCAGTAGCGCCTACAACCCGTTGTTCCAGGTGATGTGCAATGTCCAGCGCTGGGCCTTCCAGCAAAGCCGCGAACTGGCGGGCATGAGCGTGGATTACCTGGTCAACGACGCCAGTGCGACCAAATTCGACCTTTACCTGGAGGTGACTGACCTGGACGGTCGCCTGGGCTGCTGCCTGACCTACAGCCGTGACCTGTTCGACGAGCCGCGCATCGCCCGCATGGCTGAGCACTGGCAGCAATTGTTGGTCGGCCTGATCGATGCCCCGGGCTCGCGCCTGTGCGAGCTGCCGATGCTCAGCAACGCTGAGCAGCACGCGCTGGTCGGCCAGTTGCAGGGTGAGCAAGGCCTCGAGCTCGACCAGACCCTGCATGGCCTGTTCGCCTTGCAGGCTTCGCGCAGCCCTCAGGCCCGGGCGCTGACCTTCGCCGGCCAGCACCTGACCTACGCTGAACTGGACCAGCAGGCCAACCGCCTGGCCCGCGCCCTGCGTGAACGTGGCGTCGGGCCGCAGGTGCGGGTGGGCCTTGCCCTGGAGCGTTCGCTGGAAATGGTCGTGGGCTTGCTTGCCATCCTCAAGGCCGGCGGTGCCTATGTGCCGCTGGACCCGGAGTATCCCCTCGACCGCTTGCGCTACATGATCGAGGACAGCCGACTCGGCCTGCTGCTCGGGCAGCGTGCTCTGTTCGATGCCATAGGGGGGCTGCCTGAAGGCGTGGCCCAATGGTGCCTGGAAGACGATGCCGCGTCGCTTGCGCATTACAGCGATTCGCCACTGGACAACCTCAACCTGCCGCAGCATCAGGCCTACCTGATCTACACCTCAGGCTCCACCGGCCAGCCAAAGGGTGTGGTGGTCAGCCATGGCGAAATCGCCATGCATTGCCAGGCGGTGATCGCGGCCTTCGGCATGCGCAGCGACGACTGCGAGTTGCACTTCTATTCGATCAACTTCGACGCCGCCACTGAGCGCCTGCTGGCGCCGCTGTTGTGCGGCGCCCGGGTGGTGCTGCGTGGCCAGGGCCAGTGGGGTGCCGAAGAGATCTGCCAGCTGGTGCGCGCGCAGCAGGTGAGCATCCTGGGCTTTACCCCCAGTTACGGTAGCCAGTTGGCCCAGTACCTGCTCGGGCAGCACGAGCAGTTGCCGGTGCGCCTGGTGATCACCGGGGGCGAAGCATTGACCGGGGAGCATCTGCAGCGAATCCGCCAGGCATTCCTGCCACAGCAGTTCTTCAACGCCTACGGGCCGACTGAAACCGTGGTCATGCCGTTGGCCTGCCTTGCGCCGCAGCAGTTGCCGGCGGATGCGGGCAGCGTGCCGATCGGCCGGGTGATCGGGGCGCGCACGGCTTACGTTCTGGATGATGACCTGGCGTTACTGCCTCAGGGCGGCATCGGTGAGCTGTACATTGGGGGCGCCGGTCTTGCCCAGGGGTATCACGATCGTCCGGGGCTGTCGGCTGAGCGCTTCGTCGCCGACCCGTTCAGTCAGGAGGGCGGTCGTCTGTACCGCACAGGGGATTTGGTGCGCCTGCGCGCCGATGGTCTGGTCGAGTATGTGGGGCGTGCCGATCAGCAGGTGAAAATCCGTGGTTTCCGTATCGAACTGGGCGAGATCGAAAGCCAGCTGCAGGCCCATGCCGCTGTCGATGAAGCCGTGGTCGTCGCCCTGGACCTGCCGGGGGGCAAGCAATTGGTGGGCTATCTGGTCTGCCCGCAGGCCAGCGCTGACGCCGACACCCAGGCGGCCCTGCGCGAGGCGGTCAAGGCCCATGCCCGGCAGCACCTGCCGGATTACATGGTGCCTGCGCACCTGGTGCTGCTGAGCAGCCTGCCGCTGATGGGCAACGGCAAGCTCGATCGCCGCGCCTTGCCGGCGCCGGACATCGAGCAGGCACGCCAGCACTATCAGGCGCCGGCCAACGAACTGGAGCAGCAACTGGCGCAGGTCTGGCAAGAGGTGCTCAACGTTGCCCGCATCGGTGTGCAGGACAACTTCTTCGAATTGGGGGGCGACTCGATTTTGTCGATTCAGGTGGTCAGTCGCGCCCGCCAGCTGGGCTTGCAGTTCACCCCGCGCGATCTGTTCCAACACCAGACTGTCCAGGCGCTCGCCGCCGTGGTCAGCCGTAGCGAGGCGCAAAGCTGCATTGAGCAGGGCGCTCGGCAGGGCAGCAGCGCCCTGACGCCAATCCAGCGATGGTTCTTCGACAGCGAGATCGTTCACCCTCAACACTGGAATCAGGCCGTGCTGCTGGAGGTCCGTCAGCCGTTGCAGACTCAGGCGCTGGAGCATGCCCTGGCGGCGCTGGTGGCGCATCACGACAGCCTGCGCCTGCGCTTTACCCAGGCCAACGGGCATTGGCAGGCCGAGTACGTCCAATCGCCTGGCCAGCAATTACTGTGGGTCGCCACCGTGGCGGATTTCGAGAATTGCCAGGCGCTGTACACCGATGTACAGCGCAGCCTGGACCTTGCCGAAGGCCCATTGCTGCGTGCGCTGCTGGTGACCGACGGGCAGGGCGCCCAGCGCTTGCTGCTGGCGATCCATCACTTGGTGGTGGACGGTGTGTCCTGGCGCGTGTTGCTCGAGGACCTGCAGACGCTCTACCGCGGCCAGCCACTGGCGGCCAAGACCCACGCCATGGCTGACTGGGCCGCGCGCCTGGTCAGCTATGCCGGCAGCGACTCGCTGCGTGACGAGCTTGGCTGGTGGCAGGATCAGCTCGGTACTGCCCGTCGCGAACTGCCCTGCGATCATCCCCAGGGCGGCAACCTGCACCGCCATGCCCGTACCTTGGCCATCGGCCTGGACGAGGAGCAGACCCGCCAGTTGCTGCAACAGGCACCTGCGGCCTACCGGACCCAGGTCAATGACTTGCTGCTCACCGCCCTGGCGCGCACCCTGTGCCGCTGGAGCGGTGACAGCCAGGTACTGGTGCAACTGGAAGGCCATGGTCGTGACGGCCTGTTCGAGGACATGGACCTGACCCGCAGCGTCGGCTGGTTCACCAATGCCTATCCGCTGTGCCTGACGCCGCAACTGGGCGACACCGAACAGGACGTCGCCGCGGCCATCAAAGGCATCAAGGAACAACTGCGCCAGGTGCCGCACAAGGGGCTGGGATATGGTGTGCTGCGCTACCTGGCCGACACCACCGGGCGCGAAGCCATGGCCGCCTTGCCCCAGGCGCGCATCACCTTCAATTACCTGGGTCAATTCGACCAGCAGTTCGACAGTGCCGCGCTGTTCCAGCCGCTGGATGCGCCGGCAGGCCTGGCCCATGACCTGGATGCGCCGCTGCCCAATTGGCTCAGCGTCGATGGCCAGGTGTATGGCGGTGCCCTGCAACTGCGTTGGACCTTCAGCACCGAGCGCTATGACGAGGCGACCATCGCCGCGTTGGCCGAGGCCTATCGCCAGGAGCTGCTGGCCTTGGTCGGCCATTGCCTGACCGAGGGCACCGGCAGTTTCACGCCTTCGGATTTCCCGCTGGCTCGCCTGACCCAGGCGCAGATCGACGCCTTGCCGGTTCCGGCAGCGCAGATCGAGGATGTCTACCCGCTCACGCCCATGCAGGAAGGCCTGCTGCTGCACACCTTGCTGGAACCGGGCACAGGCATCTATTACATGCAAGACCGCTACCGCATCCACAGCGCCCTGGATCACGAGCGCTTCGCCCAGGCCTGGCAGGCCGTGGTGGCGCGCCACGAGGCCCTGCGAGCATCGTTCAGCTGGAACGCCGGCGAAGCGATGCTGCAGATCATCCACAAACCAGGCAAGACGCCGCTGGACTACCAAGACTGGCGCGGTCTTGACGACGCGGCCCAGGAGGCGCGCCTGCAAGCGCTGCACAAGCAGGAGCGCGAAGCCGGCTTCGACCTGCTGCGCGAGGCTCCTTTCCACCTGCGGCTGGTACGGGTTGCTGACGACCGCTACTGGTTCATGATGAGCAACCACCACATCCTCATCGATGCCTGGTGCCGTTCGTTGCTGATGAACGATTTCTTCGCGCTCTACCAGGCCCTGGGCGAGGGGCGCGCCGCTCAGTTGCCGGTGCCGCCGCGCTACCGCGACTACATCGGCTGGCTGCAACGTCAGGACCTGGGTGAGGCGCGCCAGTGGTGGCAGCGCAACCTGGCAGGCTTCGAGCGCGCCACGGCCATCCCTAGCGACCGGCCGCTTCGCCATGACCATGCGGGCAACGGCATGATCGTCGGTGACTGCTACACCCGCCTGGACGTGCGCGACGGCGTGCGACTGCGCGAGCTGGCCCAGGCCCATCAGTTGACCATCAACACCTTCGCCCAGGCGGCCTGGGCGCTGGTGCTGGCCCGCTATAGCGGCGAGCGCGACGTGGTCTTCGGCGTCACCGTGGCCGGCCGCCCGGTCAGCCTGCCGCAGATGCAGCGCACTGTCGGCCTGTTCATCAACAGTATTGCCCTGCGTGTGCGACTGCCCGAGCCGGGCCAGCGTCAGCGCGTGGGGCAATGGTTGCAAAGCCTGCTTGAGCGCAATATGGAACTGCGCGAGTACGAGTACCTGCCGCTGGTAGCGATCCAGGAGTGCAGCGAACTGCCCAAGGGCCAGCCACTGTTCGACAGCCTGTTCGTGTTCGAGAACGCCCCGGTGGAAACCGCCGTGCTGGACCATGCCCAGCAATTGAACGCCAGCTCCGATTCGGGCCGTACCCACACCAACTTCCCGCTCACGGCGGTGTGCTACCCGGGCGACGACTTGGGCCTGCACCTGTCGTTCGACCAGCGTTACTTCGACTTCGCCACCGTCGAGCGCTTGTTGGCCGAGTTCAAGCGCCTGCTGCTGGCGCTTGTAGACGGCTTTGACGGTGATGTGGCCGAACTGCCGTTGCTTGGCGAAGCCGAGCAACGCTTCCTGCTGGAAGACTGCAACCGCACCGAACACGCCTATACGCTGGAGCAGAGCTATGTCGAGCTGTTCGAGGCGCGGGTCGCCGCGCACCCTGAGCGCACGGTCGCTCGCTGCCTGGATGCGTCCTGCGATTACGCCGGGCTGAACCTTGTGGCCAACCGCCTGGGCCATGCCTTGATCGCCGCGGGCGTGGCCGTCGATCAGCCGGTGGCGCTGCTCGCCGAGCGTGGTCTGCCGCTGCTGGGCATGATCGTCGGTTGCTTCAAGGCCGGCGGTGGTTATCTGCCGTTGGACCCGGGCCTGCCGCCTGCGCGCCTGCAGCGCATCGTCGAACTCAGCCGCACGCCGGTGCTGGTGTGCACGGCGGCCTGCGCCGAGCAGGCGCGTCAGTTGCTCGACGAGATCTCCGGGGTCGCCAGGCCGACGCTGCTGGTATGGGAGCAGGTGCAAGCCAGTGCCATGGCCAGTCACAACCCAGGCATCTACAGCGCGCCCAACAACCTGGCCTACGTGATCTACACCTCCGGCTCCACCGGCCTGCCCAAGGGGGTGATGGTCGAGCAACGCGGCATGCTCAACAACCAGTTGAGCAAGGTGCCGTACCTGGAGTTGGACGAGCACGACGTGATCGCCCAGACCGCGTCCCAGAGCTTCGATATTTCGGTGTGGCAGTTCCTCGCAGCGCCCTTGTTCGGCGCCCGGGTGCAGATCGTGCCGAACGCCATCGCCCACGACCCACAAGGCCTGCTGGCGCACGTGCAGGCCACTGGCATCACAGTGCTCGAGAGTGTGCCTTCGCTGATCCAGGGCATGCTCGCCAGCGAGCAGCGGGCACTCGAGGGCCTGCGCTGGATGCTGCCAACCGGTGAGGCCATGCCTCCGGAGCTGGCCGCCCAATGGTTGCAACGCTATCCGCACATCGGGCTGGTCAACGCCTATGGCCCGGCGGAGTGCTCGGACGATGTGGCGTTCTTCCGGGTCGATGCTGCATCTACCCGCGGCAGCTACCTGCCGATTGGCACGCCGACCGATAACAACCGACTGTACTTGCTCGACGAGACCCAGGCGCTGGTGCCCTTGGGAGCGGTGGGCGAGTTGTGCGTGGCCGGTACCGGCGTGGGGCGTGGCTATGTGGGGGACCCGCTGCGCACGGCGCTGGCTTTCATCCCTCACCCCTACGGTGCCCCAGGCGAGCGTCTGTACCGCACGGGCGACTTGGCACGGCGCCGGGTCGATGGTGTGCTCGAGTACGTGGGCCGGATCGACCACCAGGTGAAGATCCGCGGCTACCGCATCGAGCTGGGTGAGATCGAAGCCCGTCTGCATGAGCAGGTCGAGATTCGCGATGCGGCGGTGGGCGTACAGGAAGGCATCAACGGCAAGCACTTGGTCGGCTATCTGGTGGCGCATCAGGGCGTGGCGGCCGATGCCGTGCTGTTGGAGCAGCTCAAGTCGCGTCTGCGCGCCGAGTTGCCGGAATACATGGTGCCGCTGCACTGGGCCTGGCTGGCGAACCTGCCTCACAACGCCAACGGCAAGCTCGACCGCAAGGCCCTGCCTGCGATCGACATCGGCGCGCAGCACAGCCAGGACTACCTGGCGCCCCGCGACGAGCTGGAGCACAAGCTAGCGGGGATCTGGGCCGATGTGCTCAAGGTCGAGCGCGTGGGGGTGCACGACAACTTCTTCGAGTTGGGCGGGCATTCATTGTTGGCAACCCAGATCGCCTCGCGTGTGCAACAACAGTTGCAACTGAATGTGCCGCTGCGGGCGATGTTCGAGTGCAACACGGTGGAGGCATTGGCCGAATACGTGCGAGCGCTGGAGGGCAGCGCGCTGGATGAGGGCAAGGTCGACCGACTCAGTGACCTGATGGCGGAGTTGGAGGCGCTTTGAGGTGTAGGGGCCGCGTTGCGCCCCTTCGCGGGAAGCCCGCTCTGGCAGACACTGCGGTGTTCTCACAACCACGGTGCCTGCGGGGGCGGTTTTACCCGCGCATCAGGGGGCTGGGCAGGCTACTGTTCAGCGCTTGCCCAGAATCTGCCCGAGCATCTCGGGCCGCGGCGCGCCTTGCTGGCTCTGTAACTGGCCTTTGTCATTCTGGTAGAAGATCGCCGGGGTCGCTGCCAAGCCCATCTCTTCCATCAAGGCCATGTTGGCCTCCAGCTTTTGACGCACCGCCTCGGGGATGGTCCCCAGCGGCTTGAGGGTGCTCGCCTTGCCGGCTTTCTCATGCTGTTGCAGCGCTTTGGCCGGATCCTTGGCAGCCAGCAGCGCCGCTGACTTGCCCGGGCTGTCCTCGCGGATGATGCCGACCATGATGTGGCGCAGTTGCACCTTGCCCGATTCCACCCAAGGCCGCGCCTGCTCCCAGAACATGTTGCAGTACGGGCAGTTGGGATCGCTGAACAGGTACACCTTGCGCGGTGCGTCGTCCCTGCCGTCGGCGATCCAGGCGGATTTTTCCATCTTCGCCCAGATCGCTTTGCTCATCGGGGCATACACGAGTTTTTCCAGCGGCTCGGCGCTGAGGTCCTTGCCTTGTTCGTCGAACAGGCTGCCCACCAGCACATGCTTGCCATCGGGGGTGAGGTACAGGGCGATGCCGTTGTTCTGGTAGGCAGCGGCATAGCCTTTGAGGCCATTGGGCGCATCGAAGGTGCCTTTGATTTCGGCGCCCTTGGCTTGCAGTTGCTCGATGGCCTTGGGCAACTCTTCAGCCTGCAGTGCGGGGGCCGTGAAGGCCAAGAGGGCAAGGGGCAGGAGGGCATTCAATCGCATGTCAATTTCCTTGTGCGGCGGAGGCGGGCAGGTTGGCCTGCTCGAAAGGTTCCAGGGCGCGGTGCAGACTGGCCCGGGACAACTCGCCCAGGTGACTGCCGATCAAGCGCCCTTCGGCGGTGTAGAACAAGGTGGTGGGCAGGGCCATGGAGCCCACCTGCTGGGCAAGCTGACCGCTACCGTCGAACAGCACGTGGGTCAGGCTCAAGCCGGTAGTGGCCAGGAAGGTGCTGACGTTCTCCGGCGTCTCGCCTTGGTTCACGAACAGGAACGTCACGTGCGGGTACTCGTCCTGGGCCTGTTGCAGCACAGGCATTTCCCGACGGCACGGTGGGCACCAGGTGGCCCAGAGGTTGATCACCAGCGGCTTGCCTCGGTAATCGTGCAGTGCCACCGATTGGCCGCCGGCATTGCGCAGGCTCAATGTCGGCAACTCGGTGCCTTTGCTGTAGAGATGGCTGCCTAGGCTGGCAAGGATCCAGAACACCGCACCGCTCAGCAGCGCCCAGCCCAGTGGCCGACGCAGGCCCGGATGTCGCCGGCCCTGCCACAGCGCGCCGATGACGATGCCGATCAGGCCGGCCCACAGCAGGAAACCGCCGTCGCGAATGTCGATCGCCTGCAGCGGATCGTCGCGGAACATCGGCCAGTACGCCAGGACGAAACCTGCGCGGGCACACAGCAGCCCCAGCAGGAACAGGTTGAACAGCGCCGACTCGGGGCTTTCACCGCCGCGCCGGGCCACCCACCAGCCCACGACACTGGCCACGGCCAGGGCCGCGAGCAGTAGCAGGTGGTTGAGGGCCATGGTCAGTGGCCCCAGGGTCACGGTCAGCATCAGCCTTGGCTCCTGGTCTGTGCCCAGTGTTGCTTGAAGGCTGCGGCATCCACTTCACCGGTGATGCGCCGGGCTCGGCGCTCGTCGCCTTCCGGACCGATCCAGATCAGGCTGGGCGGGCCTGGCACCTGGTAGCGTTGCAGCAACTCGCGGCTGGCGGGCGTGTCGGCGGTGACGTCCAGGCGCACCAGGTGCACGCTGGCGAGGTCGGCAAGCACATCGGGCCGGGCGAATACCTGTTTCTCCATCACCTTGCACGACACGCACCAGTCGGCATAGTAGTCCAGCATGACCCACTGGCCGCGCGCCTTGGCAGCGTCCAGTTCGCGTTGCAGATCCTGGGGCTGGCTGACAGTGACGAAGGCGTCCTCGGCCTTGGCCGCGCTTTGCACGCCGCTGCCGGCAAAGGGCTGCAAGGGTTGCCACAGATCGTCGCCGCCAGCGGCCGCGCCGACCAGCAACAGCCCACCCCAGAGCGCACCCAGCAAGGGGATCGCGCGCAGGGCCGGCAAACGGTGCAGGGCCGGCCAGGCGGCCCAGGCCAGGGCGATCAACCAGGCGCCACCCAGGGCCAGCAGCAACGGGGCCGGCAGCAGGCTGCGCAAGGTGTACAGGGCCATGGCCAGGAAGACGAAACCGAACAGCCCCTTGACCAGGTTCATCCAGGCGCCGGGGCGGGGCAGGTAGCGGTTACCGAGGGTGACCAACAACAGCAGAGGGACGCCCATGCCCAGCCCGAGGCTGAACAGCACCAACGCCCCTTGCAGCACGTCGCCGCTCTGGGCGATGTACAGCAATGCGCCGGCCAACGGCGCGGTCATGCAGGGCCCCATGAGCAGGCCGGAGAGCGCGCCGAGCAGGGCTGCGCCATACACATTGCCACCGCGGGTGCCTTGGCCGGCACGGTCCAGGCGATCGCGCAGGGCGGCAGGCAGTTGCAGTTCGAAGGCGCCGAACATCGGCAGGGCGAGCATCACGAACAACGCTGCCAGGCTGCCCAGCAACCAGGGTTGTTGCAGCCACGCCTGCAAGCTGGCGCCGAGCAGGGCGGCCACCACGCCAAGGCCGGCATAGACCAGCGCCATGCTCAGTACATAGACCCCCGCCAGCAGCCAGCCACGGCGGGCGCTGGCGCCATTGCCCAGGACCAGCCCGGCGAGGATCGGCAGCATCGGCAGCGAACAGGGCGTGAAGGCCAGCAGCAGGCCAAGGCCGAAGAACGCCAGCAGGCTCCACGCCAGGCTGGCCTGTTGCAGGTCGCTGGCCAGGGCCTGGTCAGTGGCTTGATCCGAAGCCGGCACCGCCTGGCCACCCAGGTCGATGGCGGTGGTTTGAGGCGGGTAGCACAAGCCTGCATCGGCGCAGCCTTGCCAGCCCAGGCGCAATTGGCCCTGGGCATTGGCGGGTATCAGCAATTGGAGTTGGTGGCGGTAGACCGCGCTGTCACCGAAGAACTCATCATGGTGGTTTTCGGCGGGAGGGAGCTGTGGCTGTTGTTCAGGCGCGAGGCCGTCGAACTTCAGACGCTTTTGGTAGAGGTAATAGCCGTCCTTGATCTGGAAGTTCAGGCGCATCTGGCCGTCTGCCTGGCGGTCATGGGTCAGGACGAAAGCCTGGTTGACCGGCAGGAAGTCGGGCTTGGTCTCGAACGGGTTGGCCTGCAGCGGGCCGGCCAGCAGAAATGTCAGGAAGAGCAGGAGAACGCGCATGTCTTCGCCTTGGCAGTACTGTGAATCTGGCCATGCTGGCCTTGGCTGATTAACCCAAAGTTAACCGGTGTCGTTTTGCTGCCATCCTGCAAGTGCCGCCCGAGGTTCGACTGGCAATGGGCGGGTACAGCCGTCTCGTTAATCATTCATAATCGGTTCTTAATCCGCCAAGCGTGCAATACAAGCTTCCCCATCGGAGACCCCTCATGCACGTACTGCTTTGCGAGGACGACGACCTGATCGCCAGCGGCATCTGCGCCGGCCTCGCCGCCCAAGGCTTGACCGTGGACAGGGTGGCCACCGCTTCGGCCGCGCAGGCCTTGCTTCAGGCTGCGCAGTTCGATGTGATGATCCTCGATCTGGGCCTGCCCGACGAAGATGGCCTCAAACTGCTGCGCCGCCTGCGCCAACAAGGCGTGACCCTGCCCGTGCTGGTGCTCACCGCCCGCGATGCGGTCACCGACCGGGTCGATGGCCTGCAGGCCGGGGCCGACGACTACCTGCTCAAACCCTTCGACCTGCGCGAACTGGCGGCCCGTCTGCACACTCTGTTGCGGCGCGTAGCGGGTCGTGCGGTGAATGTCATCGAGCATGGCCCCCTACGTTACGACCCCAGCAGTTGCGAGGCCACCCTGGCCGGCCGGGTGGTGGACCTGTCCCGCCGCGAGCAGGCGCTGCTGCAGGCCTTGCTGCAAAATCCCGGACGGGTGCTCTCCAGCGAGCAGCTCAAGGACTGCGTCTATGGCTTCAGCGACGAGGTCGAAAGCAATGCCTTGAACGTCCATATCCATCACCTGCGCCGCAAGCTCGGCAACAGCATCGTCGAGACCGTGCGCGGCCTGGGTTATCGCCTAGGCCCGGCGCAGGCTCCGCAGGAGCCAGCACCATGAGCCTGCGCGCGCGCCTGACGCTGATCCTTGGCAGCGCCTTCGTGATCATCTGGGCATTGGCCGCCGCCTGGATGCTGCGCGACCTGCGCCAACAGATGATGTTTTCCCTCGACCAACGGCTGGTCGCATCGGCGCGTATGGTCGCCGGGCTGATCGAACAACTGCCGCAGCCGCTGGCGGCCAAGGGCGAGGATGCGCATTTCTCCGCCGACCAGCTCAGCGTGCCGGATGGCATGGCCTGCCAGGTCAGCTCCCTGCGCGGCGAGATCCTGGCCAGCAACCACAAGCACGACGGTGCCATGGACGATCAGCGCAGTGGCTTCCGTGACCAGACCATCGACGGTGCGCTGTGGCGCACCTTCACCTACAACCATGGCGATGTGCGCATCACCACCGCCGACCGTCACCAGGAACGCGAGGCGCTCAATCGCTCGATCTTGCTGGCAGCCTCAGCGCCGGTATTGATGGCCCTGCTTGGCAGCCTAGGGTTGTTGTGGATCGGCGTCGGCAAAGGGCTGGAGCCGCTCAACCGCATGCGTGATGCGCTGCGCAGACGCCGCGCCGACAGCGTCGAGCCGCTGCAGGTGGCGGGCATGCCCAGTGAGCTGCAGCCATTGCTCGAGACCCAGAATCAACTGTTCTTGCGCATCGCCCAGACCATCGAGCGCGAACGGCGCCTGACCGACGATGCCGCCCATGAGCTGCGTAGCCCGCTGACGGCGATCAAGACCCACCTGCAGGTCGCGCGCATGACTGACGGCGCGGTCCGCGAGCAGGCCCTTGAGCATGCCGAGCAAGGCACTGACCGCATGCACCGGACTCTCGAACAACTGCTGATGCTGGCCCGGGTTGAGGGCAGCCTGTCGTTCGACGACGGCGTGCAGTGCAGCGCCGAGCAGGTGGCACGCCAGGCGGTGCAAGACGCCGGCGGCGGCGACAACCGCCGCATCGTGGTACGCCTGCCGGAGGAGGCCAGCCGGATCTACCTGGGCATGCCCGCGCCGCTGGCAGTGGCGGCGTTGCGCAACCTGCTGGACAACGCGCTGCGCCACGGCGGCGACAACGCGGTGGAACTGGAGGTGCAGATGGCCGACGGGCAGGTGGGTTTCATGGTTCGGGACCACGGGCCGGGGATCGCCGAAGAGGACATCGAGCACCTGACCGAACGCTTCTGGCGTCATGACCAGAGCGGTGGCTGCGGGTTGGGGCTGGCGATTGTCCAGGCCATCGTGCAGCGCTGCGCCGGCAGCCTGCGCTTCGAAAGCCACAACGATGGGCTGCGGGTGTGGCTGCAGGTGCCGGCGCGCTAGGAGGCTTGATCCTCGATGTGGCGCAAACCTCATGACGGTTAAACCCGTTCCCATTCGGCCCACCTGGGCCCTGCGGGAGCGGGTTTACCCACGAAGAGTGCGCCTGCGGAAAAACCTGCCTGACAGCTAAATCCTTGCCTCGCTGAAGCGTTTTCCAAGCGATAACCACCCGACACCCATCCGCTTACCGGGGCGTGGCGGGGCTCATTCGCTTGTTCGCGAGGATTTTTCCGATGTCGATCGCTTCCAGCCTTGCCCAGGTCCTGCCGAGCAGCGCGCCACAGACGCTGTACGAGTTCGAGGATTCCCCCCTGCTGTTGCGCCAGCAGCAACAGGAGTCCAACGCCCGCAGTTACCCGCGGCGTATTCCCTTGGCACTCAAGCGTGCCCGTGGCATCCATGTCGAGGACGTCGAAGGCCGTCAGTTCATCGATTGTCTGGCAGGTGCCGGCACCCTGGCCCTGGGCCACAACCACCCGGTGGTGATCGAGGCTATCCAGCGCGTGCTGGCCGAAGAGCTGCCCCTGCACACCCTGGACTTGACCACGCCGGTCAAGGACCGCTTCGTCCAGGACCTGTTCGGCATCCTGCCCGAAGCCTTGCGCCGGGAGGCAAAGGTCCAGTTCTGTGGACCGACCGGCACCGATGCGGTAGAGGCGGCGCTGAAACTGGTACGCACCGCCACGGGGCGCAGCACGGTGCTGGCCTTTCAGGGGGCTTACCATGGCATGTCCCAGGGGGCGTTGAGCCTGATGGGCAGCCTGGGGCCGAAACAGCCGCTGGGTGCGCTGCTGGCCAATGGCGTGCAGTTCCTGCCGTATCCCTATGACTATCGATGCCCCTTCGGCCTGGGTGGCGAGGCGGGCGTGCGTGCCAACCTGCATTACCTGGAGAACCTGCTGTGCGATCCGGAAGCCGGTGTCGCGTTGCCGGCGGCGGTGATCGTCGAAGTGGTGCAGGGCGAAGGCGGAGTGATCCCTGCGGATATCCAGTGGTTGCGTGGCCTGCGCCGTATCACCGAGCAGGCCGGCGTCGCGTTGATCGTCGACGAGATTCAAAGTGGCTTTGCCCGCACCGGGCGCATGTTCGCCTTCGAGCACGCCGGCATCGTGCCGGACGTGGTCACCCTGTCCAAGGCCATCGGCGGCAGCCTGCCCCTGGCGGTGGTGGTCTATCGCGACTGGCTGGACACCTGGAAGCCTGGAGCCCATGCCGGTACCTTCCGCGGTAACCAAATGGCCATGGCGGCAGGTTCCGCGGTGATGGGCTACTTGGTCGAGCATCGCCTGGCCGGGCACGCCGAGGCCATGGGCCAACGCTTGCGCGGCCACTTGCTGCGTGTGCAGCAGGATTATCCGCAGCTTGGAGATGTTCGGGGGCGTGGGCTGATGCTTGGGGTCGAACTGGTGAACCCGGATGGCGCCGTCGATGCGCTGGGCCGGGCTCCGGCCAACGGCACCCTGGCACCGAAAATTCAGCGCGAATGCCTCAGGCGCGGCTTGATCCTGGAGCTCGGCGGGCGCCACGGTGCGGTGGTGCGCTTCCTGCCACCGCTGATCATCAGTGCCGAACAAATCGACGACGTGGCCGACCGCTTTGCTCAGGCCGTGCAGGCAGCGGTGTCCGCCGGTTGAACGAACGGAACCTGCCAAGGCTCGGGGGCTTCTGCCAGCAGTAAATTTCCCGATCCAGGTTACGTCCTAGCTTGGACAGAACCCGCAGTGTGGCTGGAACGGATAGAGGCGCAATGGGCATTTCCCGACGAGGATTCATCGCAGGCCTGGCAGTGGCGGGGGCAACCGGTACGGCTGCCTATCACGCACACAAGGCGCTGACCCACGATCCTGAGGACGACATCGTCACGCCAGGGGAGGCCAGCGTCGAGTTGGCCGACTACGCAGGACAAGTACTGGCCGATCACCTGCGTGGCATCTGGGACCTGCGCTTCGAAGGCACAGAAGCGGGCCTTGAAGGGTTGCCCGTGGTCGGTGTCGAGCTGTTTCTCGACGTTGCCACCAAGGGGCGCGGCTTGCGCGGCTTTGTCGATACCGGTGAGCGCTTGCGTAGTGACGGGGTGGCCCGCTATCGAGTGTTGGGCGATCTGGTCGAGGCATCGTCTGCGCAGGTGCGTTGGCGCTTGCTGAACCAGCAGGGAGGGGGCAGCTACGAATGCATTGCCAGTCTCGACGAGGTCTGGGGCGATTTCGCCAATGCTGGCACCGGTACCCTGAGCGGACGTCTGCAGCGGTTGGACCGACCGCTCATGCTGCCGGTGGCCGACAGCCGCTTCGTCGCGGTCAAGCGGCGCTTCCCCGAAGCCCGCGAGCGCATCGGCTATACGCCACAGATGCACGCCTGGGTGCTCAGTGCCGAGCATCGGTTGTTCCACCAGCTTTGGCATGCCACCCGGGACAAATGGCACGACCTGTCCGAACAGCAGCGCGGCGCCCTGCGTGGCCTGGGCTGGCAGCCAGGCCCACGGGAGCGTGAGCGCGATGCCCGCGGCCCGCGCAAGCACCGCAATGGCTCGGGAATCGATTTTCTGTTCATGCACAGGCATATGCTGCAGACCGCTCGTCAGCTGCAGGACTTACCATCCTGGACGCACTTCCCATTGCCTGCGCCAAATGTCGAGCTCGACCGGGCAGGCTTTGCCCGCTATCACGAGAATCACGATGGTTGCTGTGTGCCACCGAGCTGGCAGGCGCCGGATGATGAGCCCTATGGGCAGTGGGTGTCGGCGATCAAGGCCAGCGAGACGTTTTGCAGTAACTTCCAGGTCTGGGAGTCGCAATACCAGGACCCTCGGTACCTCGCGAAGCTGAGCCTGGGCGCGCTGGGATCGGAGATGGAGATGACCCTGCACGACTGGCTGCACATGTGCTGGGCTTCGGTGCCGCGTGATCCGCTCAATGGTGCGCCGGTGCCTTTCGCCCGCGATCCGGCTGACTTCGCCCTGCGTTGGTTCGGGCCGGAGAACGACTTTCTCGGTGACCCGTTCTCTTCCCATGTGAACCCTGTGTTCTGGGGCTTCCATGGTTGGATCGACGACCGGATCGAGGACTGGTACCGCGCCCAGGAGCGCTACCACCCAGGCCAGGTGCGGCGTATGCAGGTCAACGGTGTGGACTGGTTCGCGCCAGGGCGCTGGGTAGAGGTCGATGACCCCTGGCTGGGGCCGGACACCCATGGTTGCAGCACGGTTCCTGGCACGCGTCCCGGCAAGTCGGTGGAGATGGATGTCGAGATCATGAAACTGGCGCTGCGCATCACCTTTGGCGAGGATGATGCGATCGGCGATCTGGTGCGGCGGGTGCCTCGCCGGCCCTGGTATGCGCGGCATCTTTCGCTGAAGAACATCGTGTCCTGATCGATGTCCAGGGGCCGTATTGCGGCCCCGATGCCCTTCAGCGCGAAGGCACCTGCCAGCCACCCCCCAACGCCTTGTACAACGCCACGCTGCCCTGTAGCCGGGCCAGGCGCAATTGCGCCTGCTGGTCCTGCGCGTCATATAGGGTGCGCTGGGTCTGCAGCACGCTGAGCAGGGTCTCTGCGCCGGCAGCATAGCGTTGCTGGGCAAGATCGAAGGCGATGCGCGCCTGGCGCACTTCCTCGTCCTGCCACTGGCGCTGGTGGTCCACACCCTGGATGGCATTGAGCGCCTTCTCCACGTCGGCAAAGCTCGCCAGAATGCTCGTCCGGTAGTTTTCCAGCAGTTCTTGCTGCTCGGCAGTGGCCAGGTCGCGGGCGGCACGCAGGCGGCCGTTGTTGAAGACCGGCGCGATCAGCCCGCTGGTGAGGGTGTAATAGGGGCTGTCCAGGATCTGGGCGAAGGTGCGCGCGCCGCTGCCCAGGTCGGCGCCCAGAGTCAGCTTGGGCAACAGCGCGGCCCGGGCGACCTGAACGTTGGCGCTGGCTGCCGCCAGGCGTGCCTCGGCAGCGGCGATATCGGGGCGGCGGCCGAGCAGATCGCTGGGGACGCCGCTGCCGATGCGCGGCCATTGCAAGGCGCCGATCGTGCCACGGTTGGCGGGCAGGTGCTGGACCGGCTCGCCCAGCAGAGTGGCCAAGGTGACGCGGCTGTCTTGCCATCGCTGCTCAAGCAGCGGCACCTGGCGTTCCTGGGCGGCCACCAGGCTGCGCTGCTGGGCCAACTCCAGGCGTGTGGCCGAACCTGAGCGTTCCCGCGCTTGTACGAGCGCCAGCACGTCACGCGCATTGTCCAGGTTCAGACGGGCAATACGCAGTTGTTCCTCCAGTGCCAAGCCTTGCAGGTAACTGTCGGCCACCGCGCAGGTCAGCGTCAGCTCGACCGTCTGGCGGTCGAAGCGACTGGCGTCCAGGCCATGCAAGGCGCTGTCGCGTGCAGCGCGCAGGCCTCCCCAGAAATCGATCTCGTAGCTGGCGCTCAGGCGGGTGCCGAAGGAGGTGCTGGTACGCTCGCTGCTGCTGGCATCGAGTTGGTCGTTGCCGTCGCCGCGCAACAGGCGCTGGCGGCTGGCATCCAGGCCGAACTGCAGCTCTGGCAACAAAGGTGCGCCGGCGATCACTGCGCGGGCCTGGGCCTGGCGCACCCGTGCGGTGGCGGCGGCGAGGTCATGGCTGTTGCGCAGGGCTCGCTCGATCAATTGGTCCAGCTGGGGGCTGGCGAACGCCTTCCACCAGATGGCATCGGGCAGGGGGCGGGTGGCGTCTTCGCGCTGCGCCTGCCAGGTCGCCGGCGCGGTGATATCGGCCTCTGGACTGGGCGTTGTGCTGCACGCGGCAAGGGCGAGGCTCAGGGTCAACAGGCTGATGCGGCTGGGCAATGTCATGAGTTATACGCTGGTGAGGGCTTTGACCGGATCGAGGCGAGCGGCCTTGCGGGCTGGCATGAAGCCGAACACCACGCCGGTGACGACGGCGCAGGCGAATGCACCGAGCATGGCGGGTAGAGCGAAGGCCACGGCGATGTCGGCCAGCATCAGGCCTGCGCCGATGCACAGGGCCAGTACGATGCCGGTGACCCCGCCGACCATCGACAGCATCACCGCTTCGCTGAGGAATTGACGCAGGATGTCGCGCTGACGGGCCCCAGTGGCCATGCGGATGCCGATCTCACGGGTGCGCTCGCGCACGGTCATGAGCATGATGTTCATCACGCCGATGCCGCCAACCAGCAAGGAGATGGCGGCAATCGCGCCGAGCATCAGCGACAGGCTGTTCTGGGTGCGGGCTTCGGCTTGGATCAAGGCTGCATCGTTGGTCAGTTCGAAATCGCGCTTGCCTTGGTGGCGCTGGCGCAGCAGGTGGTCGATGGCCGCCTCGGTGGCGTGGACCTGGGATGAGTCGAGAGCGGCAATGGCGATGTACTCGGGCTCATAGCGCCCGAACAAGCGGATGGCGGCGGCGGAGTAGGGCACCACGATGCGCTCGTCGCTGTCCTGGTCCCCCGAGCTTGCACCCTTGCCGGCCAGAATGCCCACGACCTGGAACGGCACGTTGCCGATCAACAGATACTGGCCCAGCGGGTCGCGCCGGTTGCCGAGCATCTTCTCCTTCACTTTCTGCCCGATCACCGCCACGGCAGCACCACTGGCCTCGTCAGCCTCACTGAAAAAGGCCCCTTCGACCACTGGCCAGTTGAAGACTTCCGGGAACCAGGTGTTGTTGCCACCGACATAGAACTGCTGGCTGTTGTTGCCGTAGCGCACCATCAGCTCTTCGCCGATGACCGGCATGACGCGTTTGACCTGTGGCAGTTCGGCGATCGCGTCGACATCATCGAGGGTGATGAGGCCTGCAGGTTCGCGCAGTGTCGCCGCTTTGCCGGACAGGTAGAGGATGTTCGAGCCGAACGCGGCCATTTGTGCCATGACCTGGCGCTTGCTGCCTTCGCCGACGGCCAGCATCACCACCACCGAGGCGACGCCGATGACGATGCCGAGCAAGGTCAAGGCAGTGCGGAAGCGGTTGATCCACATGACCCGCCAGGCCGCCTGCAGGGCTTCGAGCAGCTCGCCTTTCCAGGCGCCGCGCAGGGTGGCGCCGCGGTCCAGACGCTGGCGCAGCTCGTCGGCTTGCAGGCCTGGGTACGTAGCGGTTGCAGGTTGCTCGTCGGCTGAGTCGCTGATCATCAGGCCATCACGGATCTCGATGACCCGATGAGCTCGTGCCGCCACTTCGCGGTCGTGGGTGATCAAAATGATCACGTGGCCTTGGTGGGCGAGCTCATCCAGCAGGGCCATGACTTCGGCGCCGCTGTGACTGTCCAGCGCGCCGGTGGGCTCGTCGGCGAGGATGATGTGTCCGCCGTTCATCAGTGCCCGGGCGATCGATACCCGCTGTTGCTGGCCGCCGGAGAGTTGGTGCGGGCGGTTGGTGGTGCGGCTGGCCAGCCCCAGGCGTTCGAGCAGCGCACGAGCTCTGGCGTGGCGTTCGGCGGCGGGCGTTCCGGCATAGATGGCCGGCATCTCGACGTTTTCCTGGGCGGAGCCCGAGGGGATCAGGTGATAGCCCTGGAACACGAAGCCAAAGGCCTCGCGACGCAGCCACGCCAGCTCATCGCTGTCCAGGTCGGCGACGTCCTTGCCGGCGAAGCGATAACTGCCGGCGCTGGGGCGATCAAGGCAGCCGAGAATGTTCATCAGCGTCGACTTGCCTGAGCCCGAGGCACCGACGATGGCGACGAACTCGCCGGGGTGGATGGTCAGGCTGATGCCGCGCAACACCTCGACTTTCGGTGTGTCGATGCCGCCATAGGCCTTGCGGATGTCGGTGAGTTCGATCAGAGGGACAGGCATTCAACCTCCGCTGGCGGCCGGGGCGCCGATAACCAGTTGTTCGCCTTCACTCAGGCCTTCGAGGATCTGCACGCGCAGACGATCGCTCAGGCCCGTTCGTACTTGGCGCTGCTCGATCTTGCCCTCGCGATTGAGCACTTGGGCCAAGTACAGGCCGTCGTCATCGGCGTCCTCCAGAGCGGCCAGGGGGGCTGTGAGCACCTGCTTGGCCTGGCCGGCAACGAAGAACACCTGGGTAGTCATTTCGGCCATCAGGGCGCCATCGGGGTTGTCGACATCCAGCAGCACGGTGTACTGCACCACCTTGTTGCCGGTGGTGCCGGCGCTGGCGCTGGCCGGGCTGCCGCCGCCCTGGCTGGCCTGGTCCAACGGCTTGGGCGGGATCGGCAGGATCTGCCGCACGCGGCTGCTCCAGCGGCGCTTGCCGCCGGCCAGGGTGGTGAAGTAGGCGCTCATGCCGGGCTGGACCTTGCCGATGTCGGCCTCCGATACCTGGGCCCAGACGGTCATCGGCGAGAGTTTGGCGATACGCAGGATCAACGGCGTCTGTTGCTGGGCGTTGAGGGTCTGGCCCTCCCGGGCATCCACAGCGACCACGGTGCCGCTCATGGGGGCATAGATGCGCGTGTAACCCAACTCGGCCTCGTCGCTGCGCAGGCTGGCTTGAGCCTGGCGGATCTGCGCCTGGTACATGTCGATGCGCGCCTGGGTCACTTTGAGTTGGGCTTGGGCTGTTTGCAGGTCTTCCTCGCGGGTGGCGCCTGCGGCGGCTAGATCACGTTGGCGTTGGTACTGTTGCGTCGCCAGCTGGTACTGGGCGCGTTGCTCGGCCAGTTGGGCCTTGAGGTTTTCGATGGAGTAGCGACCGGCATCGAGCTTGGCTTGCTGGGTGGACGGGTCGATCTCGACCAGCAACTGACCCTGGCGCACCACATCGCCCACCTCCACGTGCAACGTGCGGATCTGCCCGGAGGCCTGGGCGCCCACATCGACATAACGCCTGGGCTGCAAGGTGCCCAAGGCCGTGACGCTGCTTTCGATATCGCCTCGCACGATCTGGACGGTGCTTACCGGCAGGGTGCCGAAAGGCAGGGTCTTCCAAGCCAGGATGGCGCCCAGGCCAAGCAGGCCCAGGCCACCGAGCAGGATCCGACGGCGGGTGTGGATTAAGCGTCTCATGCGGGCTTCCGGCCAGGGGTGAAAGTCACACGCGGCCAATCGTGGCACGCAGGGCGGTCTCAGGTAGACGAAGCCACAACGGGGAGATTTAGTCGATTCGAGAAGTGGGGGGGGTTGTTGCTGAGAATAATTATAATTTGTAATATGTCGCGCTGATATCACTTCGTCCCGTGTTCCGATTGCAAGTGTCGAGCAAGGAAATGCCAGGTACCGTCGTGGAACATTACTATCGTGAGCTGGTGAGTTTCCTTTCCGCGCGCCTGGGCAACCGTCAGGCGGCGGAGGACGTCGCCCACGATGCCTACCTGAGAGTGCTGGAGCGCACCGACGCTCAGCGCATCGAACACCCGCGCGCTTTTTTGTACCGCACTGCGCTGAACCTGGTGGTCGATCGCCACCGACGTCATCAGGTGCGCCAGGCCGAGCCGCTGGAAGTGCTGGACACCGACGAGCGCTGGCACGGGCCTGGGTTGTCCCACAGCATGCAGATGGACCAGCGCCTGGAATTGATGCAGCGCGCCCTTGATGAGCTGAGCAAACCCTGCCGGGACAGCTTCCTGCTGCGCAAACTCGAAGGGCTGTCTCACCCGCAGATCGCCGAGCGCCTGGGGATTTCTCGCAGCCTGGTGGAAAAGCATATTGTCAATGCCATGAAACACTGCCGCGTACGCATGCGCGAGTGGGAATCCTGACGTTGCCGACACATCCCTGAAACACCCGTATCAGCCGCGTTACACCCTTGATGGGAAATGAAAATTCCCCATGCTGGCGACTTGATTTCTCCTGCTTTCCCGACAACTATCAAGGAAAGACCCCGGCCGGGCCCCCGTCGTGGTGGTTGCCTGTACTGGCGCAGTAGGGGCAGGGCATATTCCCTCAACGCCTCGTTGCCCAGGTGCAGACAATGGCAAACAAGACCATGCGCATCCTCATTGCCGACGAGCATCCGTGCCAACGTTTGCAGCTGGAAAAAATGCTCAATGGCCTGGGCTACTACCGCATCGCCCCGGTGGAAAGTTTCGAAGACCTCCAGCGTTTGGTGCAGAGCGCGCTGCAGCCATTCAATCTATTGATCGGCAACATCGAGCTGGCCAGCCACGCCGGCGTCGACCTGGCGCGCTTTTGCCGGGTCAGCACCCAGATCCAGCATGCCTTGCTCTACCATTCTCAGCACCTGAAGGTGCCCGCAGTGCCTCAGGCCCAGCGCCAGGCGGTGAACATCAGCCTGCCGCGCGTACCGGATGACGAGGCGCTGCAATCGTTCATGGCGATCATCGACCTGCCTTTGGTGGTAGGGCAGTTGCCGCTGCCGGCGAGCCTGGCGGGCAAGGGCAATCCGATCCGGCACCGAAACTTCGGCCACACAGTGTTCAGCCGCTCGAGCTGAGTCAGGTGGGGCAAGGGTGTGGCATTTGCTATCCTCTTGCCCTTTGCCGATTTGCGGAACCATGCCATGACTGTCATCGATACCGCCCGTGCACCCCGGTTCAGCCGCGGCGATCACCGGACCCTGGGCCTGGCGGCGTTGGGCGGCGCGTTGGAAATCTACGATTTCATTATCTTCGTGTTCTTCGCCCTGACCCTCAGCCAGCTGTTTTTCCCGCCTGAAATGCCTGAGTGGTTGCGGCTGCTGCAGAGTTTCGGAATTTTCGTCACCGGGTACCTGGCCAGGCCCCTGGGCGGCATCCTGATGGCGCACTTCGCCGACCACCTGGGGCGCAAGCGGGTGTTCAGCCTGAGCATCCTGATGATGGCCCTGCCGTGCCTGCTGATCGGCCTGATGCCGACCTATGCCGATATCGGCTATGCCGCGCCGCTGATCCTGCTGGCGTTGCGTATCCTCCAAGGCGCTGCGGTGGGTGGCGAGGTGCCGAGCGCCTGGACCTTCGTTGCCGAACATGCCCCTGTGGGCCGGCGCGGCTATGCCCTGGGCTTTCTGCAGGCCGGACTGACCTTCGGCTACCTGCTGGGCGCCTTGACCGCGACCTTGTTGGCGAAGCTTTACAGTCCGCAGGAGATTCTCGACTACGCCTGGCGTTATCCCTTCCTGTTGGGCGGTGTGTTTGGTGTCGTCGGCGTCTGGTTGCGCCGCTGGTTGAGTGAAACGCCGGTGTTCCTGGCCCTGCGCGAACGCCAGGAACAGCCAGTGGCCTTCCCGCTGCGTAGCGTGCTGGGCACGCATCGTCATGCACTGATTCCGGCGGCCTTGCTGACTTGCGTGCTGACGTCGGCAGTGGTGGTGCTGGTGGTGATCACCCCTACCGTGATGCAGCAGCGCTTCGGCATCGCAGCGGGCCACACCTTCGCCCTGAGCAGCGTGGGAATTGTTTTTCTAAACATGGGTTGCGTGCTGGCCGGCTTGCTGGTCGACCGCATCGGTGCCTGGCGCGCCTTGATGATCTACAGCCTGCTGTTGCCTGTGGGCATCGGAGCGTTGTACGCAAGTCTGGTGGGGCAGTTTGGCTGGACGTGGCTGGCCTATGCCTTGGCAGGGTTGTCCTGCGGTGTGGTAGGGGTGGTGCCATCAGTGATGGTCGGGTTGTTCCCGGCGCAGATCCGAGTGTCGGGTATTTCCTTCACCTACAACATCGCCTACGCCTTATGGGCCAGCACCACGCCGCTGGCGTTGATTGCGTTGATGCCATGGAGCCCCTGGGTGTGCGTCGGGTTCTGCCTGATCATGGGGCTTGTCGGTTTCATGACGGCGGCCTACTTCCGCGGCCGTGGAGTAGCGTGCGCGACGTCGTGCTCGGCTACCTCGCCCCTCTGAAGGTGCAGTGCGTGTCCTACGGTGCGCGAGCTTGGGTTCACGCAAGGTAAGGGGAACGGCACTGACTGTCGGTGGTGGAGCCTCTGCGTAGATTGCTCGGTGCTTGATTCAAGCACCCGCATCTACCGGATTTGGAGGCTGCCGATGTATGGCTTTAACGTGAAGTGGCAGACGCGCGAGCAACTGCCGGAAATCCCCCAGGACATGTTGTTCTCCGGTGTGGCGCGCGACACGCCAGAGGCTGATCCAGGTCATGCCCCTGTGATGAGTACGCCCGTCATACGCTGGGGAAACAGCAAAGCCTGCGTCTTTGATGACCGGGTACACCATGAGCAGGCCTGGCTGGTGGTCTATGGGGATGGCCAGCGGCTCACGGGGGGCCGACCTCTGCAAGGGTTCCGGCATATCGCTGATATCCAGGAGGCGGCCAGTGGCGTTGCACTGCGTCTGATCGATGCCAATGGCCATGAGGTGGAAATCTCGCACCTGGAACTTGATTCGCTGGATGGCAAGGACGGCCGCGAGTCCGAAATCGAGGGATTGCCAGTGGGTATCCCTTTTTGCCTGGGCCATGACCATGCTTTGCTGATGGCCGATGAAAAGGGCGTGCGCATTGATTCGGGGCCGGAGACCCTGGCCATGCAATGGATGTTCAAGGACGGAAAACTGAGCAGCGTCGCCACCGGTCAAGTCCTTGGCCTGGGAGTACGTTGTCTGCCGCCCGCCCAAGGGCTTGAAAAATGGCATCTTTCTCCCGAAGGGGTGCTTGCGTTTGGCCCTCAGGCGCAGGCGCTGTGCGCAGACCCGGCGCATGGCGAGGTCTGGCTTCAGCCTCAGGACCCGGGGTTGCCATCTGTGCGTTGGCAGGTGAAACGACCGCGTAACAAGGCGTCGGGCATGCAGGTCGAGAAGCTGGTCCTGCATGTGCAGGTCTGCGACGACTACAGCGCCGGGACTTCGGACAGCGTCTACTTCTCGATCAATGGCAGCCGTCATCAGCAGCTTCTGGCCAGGAATTTCGAACGAGGCTCGGCGCTGGCTGCCGAGGTGGATCTGGCCAGTATGTTCCAAGGGCGCGCCATCTTTGCCGACGAACTCGTCAGCGTGGAGCTGTATCAGGTAAGCGGCGACGGCTACGGTCCAGCATGGCGTATGAACGCGCTGGATCTGGTGGTCAATGACCACATGAGCAACCGTGTGCTCGGGTCCGACAGTCCATGGCTGTTGCCAACGTCAGGCGCAAACTGGACGGGTACGATCAATTGGCTGGACTGGCGTGAGGAGGGCGGTCAGACGCCGTTGGACTTTGCCGGGTACACCTATCCGGTCAATTGGGGGCCACTGCTGTCCGATTGGCTGAATTGGCGTTCGTATGAACCGGAAACGCTCACGGGGGTGTGCCAGTTGATTGGCGAGTATCAGGGCAGGCTTCTGGCCTACGATCTCAAAGACAAGAAACCGGTCTATCTTGAGCCCAATACCGCAATCGATTCTTACACGTGGGTCTACACCCCACAGGGAAGCATCATCATCCGGCGTTGGGACAAGACCGCGTCCCGCAGCAGCTATATCCGTCATAGCCAACTCGGCTCCGGCAATCCAGTGGTGTGCGCCGGAGAGCTCACCATCACTCGTGTTGCGACCCACATGGCTGTGCAGGATCTTTTGGGGATGATCAACGACGCGTCCGGGCATTACCTGCCCGATGGCGGCACATGTCTGGCACATGTGCGCGAACGGCTGGCCCAACTTGGGCTGGATACGAGCAGTACGCAGATCCGATACAGGACGCAAACCCCGGCGATGTGATGGCCTGCAACCCAAACGAAAAAGCCCCCAAGGCCTGGCCTTGGGGGCTTTTTTCATGCGGGGCGATGTTACATGTTCGGGTAATTCGGCCCGCCTGCGCCTTCTGGAGTGACCCAGGTGATGTTCTGGGCCGGGTCCTTGATGTCGCAGGTCTTGCAATGCACACAGTTCTGCGCGTTGATCTGGAAGCGCTTGCTGCCGTCTTCCTGGGTAACCACTTCGTACACGCCGGCCGGGCAGTAGCGCTGGGCAGGTTCGTCATACAGCGGCAGGTTGCTGGCGATCGGTACGCTGGCATCGGCCAGTTTCAGGTGGCAGGGCTGTTCCTCTTCATGGTTGGTGCTGGAGAGGAACACCGAACTCAGCTTGTCGAAGCTGAGCTTGCCGTCGGGTTTGGGGTAGTCGATCTTCTGCGAATCGGCCGCCAGCTTGAGGCAGGCGTAGTCTGGCTTGGTGTCGTGCAGGGTGAACGGCAGCTTGCCGCCGAACCAGTTCTGGTCGATGTAGTTGAACGCACCACCGAGCAAGGGGCCGAACTTGTGCAGCGCAGGGCCGAAGTTGCGGCTGGCGAACAGCTCCTCATACAGCCAGCTGGCTTTGAAGGCGCTGACATAGTTGTCGAGGGTGTCGCCACCTTCGCGACCGGCGAACAGAGCTTCGGCCACGGCGTCGGCGGCGAGCATGCCGGACTTCATGGCGGTGTGGCTGCCTTTGATCTTGGAGAAGTTCAGGGTGCCCAGGTCGCAACCGATCAGTGCGCCGCCGTTGAAGACCATCTTCGGCAGCGAGTTCAGGCCGCCCTTGCAGATGGCGCGGGCACCGTAGCTGATGCGCTTGCCGCCTTCGAGGTACTGGCTCATCACCGGGTGGTGCTTCAGGCGCTGGAACTCATCGAATGGCGACAGGTAGGGGTTGGCATAGGAGAGGTCGACGATCAGGCCGACCACCACCTGATTGTTCTCCAGATGATAAAGGAAGGAGCCGCCGGTGTTCTCGGCGCTCACTACGTCCAGCGGCCAGCCGGCGGTGTGCACCACCAGGCCTTGCTCGTGCTTGGCCGGATCGATTTCCCAGATTTCCTTGAGGCCAATGCCGTAGTGCTGGACGTCGGACTCGCTGTCGAGGTTGAAGCGCTTGATCAACTGTTTGCCGATATGACCACGGCAGCCTTCGGCGAACAACGTGTACTTGGCGCGCAGTTCCATGCCTGGCGTGTACAGGCCGTCTTTAGGGTTGCCTTCGCGGTCGACCCCCAGGTCGCCCGTGATGATCCCGCGGACCACGCCGTTCTCATCGAACAGCGCTTCCTGGGCGGCGAAGCCTGGGTAAATTTCCACGCCCAGGTTCTCGGCTTGTTGGGCCAGCCAGCGGCACAGATTGCCCAGGGAGATAATGTAGTTACCCTGGTTATGCATGGTCTTTGGCACGAACAGGTCAGGGACCTTGGTCGAGCTGCTCGCATCCTTGAGTACATAGATGTCGTCGCGCTTGACTTCGGTGTTCAGCGGAGCACCGAGTTCTTTCCAGTCGGGGAACAGTTCGTTCAGAGCACGTGGCTCGAACACCGCGCCGGAGAGGATGTGGGCACCGACTTCCGAGCCTTTCTCGACCACGCAGACGCTGATCTCGTTACCGGCTTCGGCGGCCTTCTGCTTCAGGCGGCAGGCGGCGGACAGGCCCGCCGGGCCTGCGCCGACGATGACCACGTCGAATTCCATGTATTCGCGTTCCACTGGTTCTCTCCTACTCAAGGCTCATCGCTGTTGCTTGTCTTGTCTTTTTGGGTGATGGAGGGCCATGCACGACTGTGTAAGCTGTAGCTTCGTGGATGACGGACTACACCGCTTTGTCTTGGCCGCGCATTATATCTACACCACTTGGCGGGTCCAATACAAACGTTTGTTTGAATTTGCCGGAGCCCAGTAAAATCACTGGAACGCGGCTGGAGGCTGGCCGATTTGCCGTATTGACCGGATTAGGTGTTACGGTCAAGATACGAGCGGTTTTACGCTCGCCGTAGGCTGACCGCCGGGCGCAGGTGTACCCCTAAAGACCAGGCATGGAGCAGGGTTTTCGGGCCGAATCCGGTTTTGTAGTGGAGTCTACACGCCACGACAGAAAATGACCCGTCGGTTTTGCCGGCGAAGTCGAAACAGGACTGTTCGGTCACAGGAAATTCCCCGCAGCCAGGAACGTTTTTAGAGGTGCCCTTGTACCCACGCGCAATCGCCGGGCATGCCCCAGGCGACATTCTTTTCACCGGAGAGTAACGAGGAATCCATGAAGGTTCTTGTAGCTGTCAAACGAGTGGTCGACTACAACGTCAAGGTTCGCGTCAAGGCGGACAACTCCGGCGTCGACCTTGCAAACGTCAAGATGTCCATGAACCCCTTCTGCGAAATCGCCGTGGAAGAAGCCGTACGCCTGAAGGAAAAGGGCGTTGCGACCGAGATCGTCGCCGTTGCCGTCGGTCCGACCGCTGCTCAGGAGCAGCTGCGTACCGCCCTGGCGCTGGGTGCCGATCGCGCCATCCTGGTCGAGACCGCCGAAGAGCTCAACTCCCTGGCCGTGGCCAAGGCGCTCAAGGCCATTGTCGATAAAGAGCAGCCACAGTTGGTCATTCTTGGCAAGCAAGCCATCGACAGTGACAACAACCAGACCGGCCAGATGCTGGCTGCGCTGACCGGCTACGCCCAAGGCACCTTCGCCTCCAAGGTCGAAGTGGCTGGCGACAAGCTCAACGTCACCCGTGAAATCGATGGCGGCCTGCAGACCGTCGCGCTGAACCTGCCGGCGATCGTCACCACCGACCTGCGTCTGAACGAGCCACGCTATGCGTCGCTGCCGAACATCATGAAAGCCAAGAAGAAGCCGCTGGAGACTGTCACTCCAGACGCGCTGGGCGTCTCCACCGCTTCCACCACCAAGACCCTGAAAGTCGAAGCCCCGGCTGCTCGCAGCGCGGGTATCAAGGTCAAGTCGGTGGCTGAACTGGTCGAGAAACTGAAGAACGAGGCGAAGGTAATCTAAATGACTATCCTGGTTGTCGCTGAACACGAAAACGGTGCCGTTGCCCCGGCTACCCTGAACACTGTTGCCGCTGCCGCCAAGATCGGTGGGGATATCCATGTGCTGGTTGCAGGCCAGAACGTCGGTGGTGTCGCTGAAGCTGCCGCCAAGATCGCTGGCGTTGCCAAGGTACTGGTCGCTGACAATGCCGCCTACGCTCACGCGCTGCCGGAAAACGTAGCGCCGCTGATCGCCGAGTTAGGCAAGGGCTACAGCCACGTGCTGGCTCCGGCCACCACTAATGGCAAGAACATCCTGCCACGCGTCGCCGCGCTGCTGGACGTCGACCAGATCTCCGAGATCATCTCGGTCGAGTCTGCCGACACCTTCAAGCGCCCGATCTATGCCGGTAACGCCATTGCTACCGTGCAGTCCAGCGCTGCGGTCAAGGTCATCACCGTGCGTACCACCGGCTTCGACGCCGTGGCCGCCGAGGGTGGTTCGGCTGCTGTCGAGGCCGTTGGTGCCGTGCACGACGCTGGCAAGTCTGCTTTCGTTGGTGAAGAGCTGGCCAAGTCCGACCGTCCTGAGCTGACCGCTGCCAAGATCGTCGTTTCCGGCGGTCGCGGCATGGGCAACGGTGACAACTTCAAGCATCTGTACGCCCTGGCCGACAAGCTCGGCGCTGCTGTCGGTGCCTCGCGTGCCGCGGTCGACGCAGGCTTCGTGCCCAACGACATGCAGGTCGGCCAGACCGGCAAGATCGTTGCGCCGCAGCTGTACATCGCCGTCGGTATCTCGGGCGCGATCCAGCACCTGGCGGGCATGAAGGACTCCAAGGTGATCGTTGCGATCAACAAGGACGAAGAAGCACCGATCTTCCAGGTCGCCGACTACGGCCTGGTCGCCGACCTGTTCGAGGCGGTTCCAGAGCTGGAAAAGCTGGTCTGATCCGGCGGCTTCACTTATAAAGAAGCCCGGCCCTCCGAAACGAGGGCCGGGCTTTTTTCTGGCTGCAAGGAGTAGGGCATGGAGTTTCGCAAAGCGGGCAGGGTGCTGGCCTGCATGGCGGCGTTGTCGGCGCCATGGACAATGGCAGCAGGCAAGTGCGAACGCCTGGTGGCGACTGGCAGCCCGGATGCTCCGCCGTATTCCTGGCAGGATCCGAAAGATCCTCGGCATCTGATCGGTGCCAATGTCGACCTGCTGCGTCAGGTCGCCGCCGAGCTTGGGGTGTCGGTCGAAGTGCTGCACGCCGGCAAGCGCGACCAGGCGCTGGAGGAAGTGCGCAGCGGGCGTATGGACCTGTTGATCGATACGCCCATGCAGGTCGAACAGTTGACCGCCCTGGACTACATCCATCCGCCGTTGCAGCTCAACGAGTACCTTGTCTGGACTCGTCATGACGCCACGTTGGTCTTCGACGGGCCGGCGGACCTTGCCCAGTACCAAGGCAGTATTTCCGAGCGGGCTCGCCTGACTCCGGCTTTCGAAGCCTTCGCCAAGGCCCAGCTCAAGCTGGCCCCTGCGCAGAACCTGACTCAGGCCTTCCAGAAACTGGTACTGGGCCAGGTCGATTATGTGCTGGCCGGGCGCTATTCGGGCATGGGCATGGTCCAGAGTCTGGGGATGGGCAATGACTTGATCGCCCGAGGCTTGCCGGTGGACCGCCCAGGCCTGTACCTCGCTGTGTCGCACAACTCGGCCTGCAATGACGCCTGGCTGCGCGGACAACTGGCAAAAAAACTGACAGAATTGCCGATCTCCGGGGTGTCCCAGGCTGTGCTGCAGCGCAATGTCGAGCGCTGGAAGGCGCAGATGCAGGCGCCTCTGGATGCCCCTAAACAGTAGGAATGCAATGAGAACCCAACCACTGATCCTTGCCTTGGCCATGCTCGGCCTGGCTGGCTGTGCCAACGATCCTGCGCCCAACGAGCAGATGCGTCTGTCCGAGCAGGCCCTGGAGCAGGCCAAGGCCGTCGGTGCCACCGAGCAGGTGGCGGAATTGAAACTGGCCGAAGACAAACTGGCGAGAGCCAAGACCAACATGGCCACCGAGGATTACCGTGACGCGCGCATGCGCGCCGAGCAGGCCGAGCTGGATGCGCGCCTGGCCGAGGCTCGGGTGTTGACCCAGAAGAGCGAAGAGCAGCTTCAGGTCGTGCAGGCGCGGGTCAAGCGCCTTCGCAAGCAACTGGAGGTCCAGCCATGATGCGTCGCCAATCAATGGCTGCACTGGCGCTGATGGCGCTGGTCGGGTTGCAGGGTTGCGCGAGCCAGCGCAGCGAGTCGGCGCTCGATGAAGCGGCGGTCGCCTTCCAAAAGGTCAAGGATGATGCCGATGTGCTGCGCAGCGCGCCGCGCGATGTGATTCGTGCTGGTGAATCCCTGGCGCGTGCCGAGCGTCTCTCGAGCTACATCGGAACCGGGTCCGACGTGCGTCACTACGCCTATTTGAGCAAGCGCTACAGCGAGATCGCGGCCGAGCATGCCAAGTTGGCGCTCAATCAAGAGCGTCTGGCCAAGCTCGACCTGGAGCGCCAGCGCTTGCAGCTGGGTCTGCGCGAAGCCAAATTGGCCAGCGTCCAACAGCAGGGTAAGTGGGTCGAAGCGCAGATCGCGGCCATGGCCTCCGAGCAAAGCGATCGTGGCTTGGTGATGACGTTGGGCGATGTGCTGTTCGACACTGGTCGCGCCGAGCTCAAGACCTCCGCCAGCCGCACGGTGCTCAAGCTCGTCCAGTTCCTGCAGCTCAATCCTCGTCGTGTGGTGCGGGTCGAAGGGTATACCGACAGTACCGGACTGCCCGAGGATAACCTCGCGCTATCGCGGGATCGTGCCCAGGCCGTGGCTGATATGTTGATCGACCTGGGTGTAGACGAAAAACGCATACAGGTCGAAGGCTATGGCGACCAGTATCCGATCGACGCCAATGCGTCCGAGCGGGGCAGGGCGCAGAACCGTCGGGTCGAAATCGTCTTTTCCGACGACAAGGGCAAGCTCGCGCCAGCGCGTTGAAGCCGGGCGTTCTTGTAGGTTTTTGGCTATCTCGTTCGTCGGTAACGGGCGGGTTTGTTGATTCTGTGATTGTTACCTCACTGTATTGTTGACTATTCTCCAATCTGTCCCAGTACACTTCGTAACTGTTACGGTATTCTGACTCGGCTTTGAGTCGCACAAGAACAACGAACCCGTCCGCGTTTCGAGAGCCGCCATGACCAACCTGCTGTTGTACCAGCGCATTGCCCAGCAACTGGCCGATGACATCCGCCGAGGTGTCTACCAGCCTGGTGAGCGTGTGCCCTCCGTGCGCAAGATGAGCGCCCAGCTCAACGTCAGTCATGCTACGGTGCTGCAGGCCTATGCCAATCTGGAGGATCAAGGCCTGATCCGCGCGCGGCCGCAGTCCGGCTACTACGTGCACCAGACCCCGGCACTCACCGCACAGACCCCGGATATCGCCCGGGTCGAGCGGCCGGGCCTGGTCACTCGTGCGAGCATCATCCAGCAGGTGCTGACCGAGGCGCGACGAGACGGAGTTTTCCCCTTTGGTGCGGCAGTCCCGCACGTTGACTATTTGCCGGTGCGGGCTCTGCATCAGCAATTGGCCAAAGTGACGCGCTTTCACAGCCCGCGCGCCTTCAGTTACATGTTCAGTCCTGGCTTCGAGCCACTGCGCCGGCAGATAGCCATTCGTATGCGTGACGCCGGGGTGCTGGTCGATCCGCGTGAGGTGGTGGTGACCCATGGTTGCGTCGATGCCCTGCAAATGTCGTTGCGGGTACTGACTCGCCCAGGCGACCTGATCGCTGCGGAGTCGCCCACCTATTATGGATTGCTGCAATTGGCCGACTTGTTGGGGCTCAAGGTCATCGAGATTCCGAGTGACCCGTCGACCGGCATCAGTCTTGAGGCCTTGCAGTTGGCTGCCAACCAATGGTCAATCAAGGCCCTGGTCTTGACCCCGCGTCTGAGCAATCCCTTGGGGGGCACGATCCCTGAGGATCGGCAAAAGCAGCTGTTGCGTCTGGCCTCGGACTTCGATATCCAGATCGTCGAGGACGACATCTATGGCGAACTGATGTTCGAGCAAGGCCGGACCAAGGCGCTCAAGGCATTCGATCGTCTGGATCGGGTCATCTACTGCTCAAGCTTTTCCAAGACCCTTTCGCCTGGAGTGCGGGTAGGTTGGATGATCGCCGGTCGTTACCAGGACGAGATCCAGCGCCTGCAGACCTTCACCACCCATTCGGCGTGCAGCGTCACCCAGATGGGTGTGGCCGCCTATCTAGAAAACGGTGGATATGACCGCCACCTGCGGTACATCCGCCAGGAGTACCGCAAGAACCTCAGCGCCTATCAGTTGGCCGTGCAGCAGCATTTTCCTGAAGGTACGCAGATGACCCGGCCTACGGGAGGATTCATTCTGTGGGTGAGCCTGCCTGGGAGGGTCAACACCCAAGATCTGCATGTGCGGGCATTGGAGCAAGGCATCAGCATCGCGCCGGGGCTTATCTTCAGCAACACCGAGCAGTTCAACCATTGCATTCGGCTCAACTGCGGTATTCCATGGAACAAGGAGGCCGAGCGTGCAGTGATCACGCTGGGTCTGCTGGCTCATCAGTTATGCAAATCGTCGACAGGATCACTGTTGTAAATCTTGCCAGGGGCGGTCGGAACAGAGAGCATACGCACACTTTTCCAGCACGCTCCTGATGTCCATGAAAGCGCTTCGCTCTTTTGTCCTACTCCTTTGCCTGGCGCCGTTGTGCCTGTCCGCTGCTATGGCACACGCCACGCAGCCGGCGGCCAAAGCGTCTGCGACGCAAACCAAGGCGGCGGCCAAGCCGGTACGCAAGCAGGCGGCGAACAAGGCCGGCCAAGTCGCGAGCAAGACGCCGGGCAGGGGCAAGGCCAAGCCATCCGGCAAGGTAGTGCGCAAAAAACCTTTGACCAAGGCGGTCGCCAAGCCATTGCCCAAGCCAAAGCTAGACCTGAGTTTGCCTGCCGCGATGGTGGAAGAACTCAAGCCAGAGGTGGGTGATCCGGTGATGCGGCGCAAGCCTTTGCTGCCGTCCATGTTTCCGCAAAAGCCGGTCAGCGATGACAGTCCCTTCCAACTCAATGGGCGTCTGATCAACAACGAAATGCAGTTACAGCTGCGCAACGACAGTCGTCATGATGTGGAGGGCGCTGCTATCGATTTCGAGTTTCGTCAGTAGGTGTTCCAACTGACTGCCGGGTCACGGCAGATTTCATCCGATCCGTAATTTCAAACATATGTTTGAGCGGTTACTATCCAGGGACGTTCGTCCCGTTTTGCTCGTGGGAGTCCTGTTTCATGAAATGCCGAGAGGGCTGCGGCGCATGCTGCATCGCCCCATCCATCAGCTCGCCGATGCCGCGCATGCCCCAGGGCAAGCCAGCTGGCGAGCGGTGCCTGCACCTGACCACTGACAACCTCTGTGAGTTGTTCGGCAAGCCTGAGCGGCCGGCGGTGTGTGGTGGGTTCAAGGCGGACGTGGAGGTGTGCGGCAATGATCGCGACGAGGCGATCAGGATTCTCGGCTGGTTGGAGCAAATGACGGCGGCGTAACAGGTTGGATCTTCGACAACAAGGAACAAAACGATGAGATCGATCAAGCGTATTGCACTGCTGTGTGGCGTCGGTGTTCTGCTGTCGCCGGCTGCCTGGGCCGAGAACTGGCAGGTGGCCAAGGATGAGGACGGCATCAAGGTGTCCCTCAGTGAAGTGCCGGGTTCGAAGTACAAAGCCTATCGCGGCGTGACCTTGATCAAGGCGCCGCTGGCCAAGGTCAAGGCTTTGCAGGAGGACACCGTAGGTGCCTGCAAGTGGATTCATGAGTGCGAGTCGCAAAAGCTGCTCAAGCAGGATGGCGCGCAGAGCTGGACCTATACTCGTTTCAATACGCCCTGGCCGGTGACGCCGCGTGATTCGATCCTTCACGTGACCACCACCGAGGAGGCTGACGGCAGCCTGGTCCGAAAGCTCGAGGAGGACCCCAAATACCTGCCGGAGGAAAAGGGCTATGTGCGTGTGGCACAGGTCCAAGGCTTCTGGAAGCTGGTGCCCAAGGGTGACAGCACCGAGGTTACTTACCAAGTGCACACCGAGCCTGGAGGCAGTGTGCCGTCCTGGCTGGCCAACAAGTTCGTGGTCGACGCCCCATTCAATACCCTCAAAGGGTTGCGCGACAAGGCTGAAAAGCCCTGAGTCTGAGGGCGGGCATGCCCGCGAAGCGGTGAGCAGCGGTCTTTCGGTTGCTGCGCTATAAAAAAGGCTGCCCAAGGGCAGCCTTTTTTACGTTCGGCTCGAAGAGCTTACTTGCGGTCTTTCAAGTCAACGATGTCACGCTGCTCGTGGCCAGTGTACAGCTGGCGCGGACGGCCGATCTTGTACGGGCTGGAGAGCATTTCCTTCCAGTGCGAGATCCAGCCGACGGTGCGTGCCAGGGCGAAGATCACGGTGAACATGCTGGTCGGAATGCCGATCGCCTTCAGGATGATGCCGGAGTAGAAGTCGACGTTCGGGTACAGCGAGCGCTCGATGAAGTACGGATCGGTCAGTGCGATCTCTTCCAGGCGCATCGCCAGTTCGAGCTGCGGATCGTTCTTGATGCCCAGTTCGCTCAGCACCTCGTCGCAGGTCTTCTTCATCACGGTGGCGCGTGGGTCGCGGTTCTTGTAAACGCGGTGACCGAAGCCCATGAGCTTGAACGGATCGTTCTTGTCCTTGGCCTTGGCGATGTACTTGTCGATGTTGGAGACATCGCCAATTTCATCGAGCATGGTCAGTACGGCTTCGTTGGCGCCGCCGTGGGCCGGACCCCACAGTGCAGCGATGCCGGCGGCTATACAGGCGAACGGGTTGGCGCCCGAGGAGCCCGCCAGGCGCACGGTGGAGGTAGAGGCGTTCTGCTCGTGGTCGGCGTGGAGGATGAAGATCCGGTCCATTGCCTTGGCCAGCACCGGGCTGATCGGTTTGATCTCGCACGGCGTGTTGAACATCATGTGCAGGAAGTTTTCCGCGTACGACAGGTCGTTGCGCGGATACATCATCGGCTGGCCCATGGAGTACTTGTAGACCATCGCGGCCAGGGTCGGCATTTTTGCGACCAGGCGCACCGCAGAGATCTCGCGATGCTGCGGGTTGTTGATGTCCAGGGAGTCGTGATAGAACGCCGACAGGGCGCCGACCACGCCGCACATCACCGCCATCGGGTGAGCGTCGCGGCGGAAGCCGTTGAAGAAGGATTTCAGCTGCTCGTGAACCATGGTGTGGTTCTTCACGGTGCTGACGAACTGGGCCTTCTGCTCGGCGTTCGGCAGTTCGCCGTTGAGCAGCAGGTAGCAGGTTTCCAGGTAGTCCGATTTTTCGGCGAGCTGTTCGATCGGGTAGCCGCGGTGCAGCAGGACACCCTTGTCGCCATCGATGTAGGTGATCTTCGACTCGCAGGACGCAGTCGCCATGAAACCGGGGTCGAAGGTGAAGTGACCAGTAGCCCCCAACCCGCGGACGTCGATAACATCGGGACCAACGGTGCCGGTTAAAATGGGCAGCTCGACGGGGGCAGCGCCCTCGATGACCAACTGCGCTTTTTTGTCAGCCATGTGGCCTCCTATTAATGCTTGAAATCATCAGACAGACCCCCCACGCAGGGCCCGCACCACTATAGAGGGATAAATTCGAATGTCAATTTGCCTAAAGGCTGGTTGAAACACCCTCTGAGCCCTGATTTTTCACGAAATTCTCGCCCATTTACGCCTTTTGTTCGCTAAAGGCAATGCGCTATTTGGGCTAGCCCCTCACGTTGTCATAAGCAGCCTAACTGTCTATACTCCGCAACCGACCGCCAGGGGCTTGCAAGCCCGTTCCGCTGGGGGTCGTCGCTCCCTGGGTGGTGGGTACCTGACCAGTACACTTACCAACAACTTTGCCCTGTTAGCTAGGGGCTCTTCAGTGTGAAAAAAGCCGTGAAAAGCCAACGACCTGTAAACCTAGACCTAAGGACCATCAAACTCCCGATCACCGCGTACACGTCCATTCTTCACCGTATCTCCGGCGTCATCCTGTTCCTTGGCCTGGCCATCATGCTTTACGCATTGGGCAAGTCGCTGGGTTCCGAGGAGGGCTTTGCCGAGGTGAAGGCGTGTCTGACCAGTCCGCTGGCCAAGCTGGTGACTTGGGGCCTGCTGTCCGGCCTGCTGTACCACCTCGTTGCAGGTGTACGTCACCTGATCATGGACATGGGTGTCGGTGAGACGCTCGAGGGCGGCAAGCTGGGCTCGAAAATCGTGATCGTCATCTCCGTGGTGCTGATCGTTCTGGCGGGAGTTTGGGTATGGTAACTAATGTCACGAACCTGTCGCGTTCGGGCCTCTATGACTGGATGGCGCAGCGCGTATCTGCGGTCGTTCTCGCGGCTTACTTCATTTTCCTGATCGGCTACGTCGCCGTTCACCCGGGTCTCGACTATGCCCAGTGGCACGGTCTGTTCTCCAACAACGCGATGCGTATCTTCAGTCTGCTGGCACTCGTTGCCCTGGGCGCTCACGCCTGGGTCGGCATGTGGACCATTGCCACCGACTACCTGACGCCGATGTCCTTCGGCAAGTCGGCGACTGCGATTCGTTTCCTGTTCCAGGCTGTGTGCGGCGTTGCGATGTTCGCGTACTTCGTCTGGGGTGTGCAGATTCTCTGGGGTATCTGATCCATGGCTAGCATTCCAACCATTTCTTTCGACGCCATCATCATCGGTGGCGGCGGTGCCGGCATGCGCGCTGCGCTGCAGCTGGCCCAGGGCGGTCATAAGACTGCCGTAGTCACCAAGGTCTTCCCGACCCGTTCGCACACTGTATCCGCCCAAGGCGGCATCACCTGCGCCATCGCTTCGGCCGACCCGAACGACGACTGGCGCTGGCACATGTACGACACCGTCAAAGGTTCCGACTACATCGGTGACCAGGACGCTATCGAGTACATGTGTCAGGAAGGTCCTGCTGCGGTCTTCGAACTGGACCACATGGGTCTGCCGTTCTCGCGTACCGAAACTGGGCGTATCTACCAGCGTCCGTTCGGTGGCCAGTCCAAGGACTTCGGCAAGGGTGGCCAGGCCGCCCGTACCTGCGCCGCTTCCGACCGTACCGGTCACGCGCTGCTGCACACCCTGTATCAGGGCAACCTGAAAGCAGGCACCACCTTCCTCAACGAGTACTATGCCGTTGATCTGGTGAAGAACCAGGACGGCGCTTTTGTCGGCGTGATCGCGATCTGCATCGAAACCGGCGAAACCCTGTACATCAAGTCCAAGGCTACCGTACTGGCCACTGGCGGTGCGGGCCGTATCTACGCCTCGACCACCAACGCCCTGATCAACACCGGTGACGGTGTCGGCATGGCCCTGCGTGCCGGCGTGCCGGTGCAGGACATCGAAATGTGGCAGTTCCACCCGACCGGCATCGCCGGTGCCGGTGTACTGGTCACCGAGGGTTGCCGCGGCGAGGGTGGCTACCTGATCAACGCCCACGGCGAGCGCTTCATGGAGCGTTACGCGCCGAACGCCAAAGACCTGGCTGGTCGCGACGTCGTCGCCCGTTCCATGGTCAAGGAAATCATCGCCGGCAACGGCGTGGGCCCGAACAAGGACCACGTGCTGCTGAAGCTCGACCACTTGGGCGAGGAGGTGCTGCACAGCCGCCTGCCAGGTATCTGCGAACTGTCCAAGACCTTCGCTCACGTTGACCCTGTGGTCGCGCCGGTTCCGGTCATCCCGACCTGCCACTACATGATGGGTGGTATCGCCACCAACATTCATGGCCAGGCCATCACCATGGACGCCGAAGGCAAGGATCAGATCATCCCAGGCCTGTTCGCTGTAGGTGAAGTGGCTTGCGTATCGGTTCACGGTGCCAACCGTCTGGGCGGCAACTCGCTGCTGGACCTGGTGGTCTTCGGCCGTGCAGCTGGTCTGCACCTGGAGAAGGCGCTGACCGAAGGCGTCGAATACCGCGACGCCAGCGACACCGACGTCGACGTAGCCCTGAACCGCCTGAACAAGCTCAACGAGCGCACCACTGGCGAAGACGTTGCCAGCCTCAAGCGCGAGCTGCAGAGCTGCATGCAGAACTACTTCGGTGTATTCCGTACTGGCGAATACATGCAGAAGGGTATCGCTCAGCTGGCTGGTCTGCGCGAGCGTATTGCCAACGTCAAGATCAACGACAAGTCCCAGGCCTTCAACACCGCGCGTATCGAAGCGCTGGAGCTGCAGAACCTGCTGGAAGTCGCCGAAGCTACCGCCATCGCGGCCGAAGCCCGTAAAGAGTCTCGCGGTGCTCACGCCCGTGAAGACTACGAAGACCGTGACGACGAGAACTGGCTGTGCCACACCCTGTACTACCCGGGTGAGAAGCGCGTTGCCAAGCGTGGCGTCAACTTTGCGCCGAAGACAGTTCCTGCCTTCGAACCGAAAGTCCGGACTTACTAAGGGTGGCCGCTATGTTGCAAGTCGAAGTTTATCGTTACAACCCGGATACCGATTCGGCGCCGAAGATGCAGACCTTCCAGGTCGATACCGGTGGCAAGGATCTGATGGTCCTGGACGTGCTGGCACTGATCAAGGAGCAGGACGAGGGCTTCTCGTACCGTCGCTCCTGCCGTGAAGGCGTTTGCGGTTCCGATGGCATGAACATCAATGGCAAGAACGGCCTGGCCTGCATCACTCCGCTGTCGTCGGTGGTCAAGGGCAACAAGCTCGTTCTGCGCCCGCTGCCGGGTCTGCCGGTCATTCGTGACCTGGTCGTCGACATGAGCATCTTCTACAAGCAGTACGAGAAGGTGAAGCCGTTCCTGCAGAACGACACGCCGGCCCCGGCCATCGAGCGTCTGCAGTCGCCGGAAGACCGCGACAAGCTGGACGGTCTGTACGAGTGCATCCTGTGCGCTTGCTGCTCGACCTCCTGCCCGTCGTTCTGGTGGAACCCGGACAAGTTCCTGGGCCCCGCCGCGCTGCTGCAGGCCTACCGCTTCCTGGCCGACAGCCGTGATACCAAGACTCAGGAGCGCCTGGCGTCCCTGGATGACCCGTTCAGCGTATTCCGCTGCCGCGGGATCATGAACTGCGTAAACGTTTGCCCGAAAGGTCTGAACCCGACCAAGGCAATCGGTCACGTACGTAACATGCTGCTGCAAAGCGGCACCTGATTCAAAAATGTTGCACCTGCAGTAAGCCGAGGTGCGGGCGCTGAGCCCGCACCAAGGTAAAACCCGAGCAAGGGCCCACAAAGCCCGCGCTCATTACCTATGAAGATATGAGACCAGCAGGGGCTTCCGGGCTGGTACCCGGAAAATCAGCAGGATCCAGGTGGCGTGGTTCAGTCGCTGTGTTCGGACTTTTCCAGGTTTGCTGTGGCTTTTGCCGATCAGTCCCCTAACCGAGGGTGACCAAGCATGCAAGAAAGCGTGATGCAGCGCATGTGGGAAAGCGCCCACCTTTCAGGTGGTAACGCTGCATATGTGGAAGAGCTTTATGAGCTCTACCTGCACGACCCTAACGCTGTGCCAGAAGAGTGGCGCACCTACTTCCAGAAGTTGCCCGCCGACGGCAGCACCGCTACCGATGTATCGCACTCTACAATCCGCGACCATTTCGTACTGCTGGCAAAGAACCAGCGCCGCGCCCAACCGGTATCCGCCGGGAGCGTGAGCAGTGAACACGAGAAGAAGCAGGTTGAAGTTCTGCGACTGATCCAGGCCTATCGTATGCGCGGCCATCAGGCTGCCAAGCTCGACCCGTTGGGGTTGTGGCAGCGTCCTGCGCCCGTAGACCTGTCGATCAATCACTACGGCTTGACCAATGCCGACCTTGATACGACCTTCCGTACCGGTGACCTGTTCATCGGCAAAGAGGAAGCGAGCCTACGCGAAATTTTCGATGCGCTGCAGAAGACATATTGTCGCACCATCGGCGCCGAGTTCACCCACATCGTCGATTCCGAGCAGCGCAGCTGGTTCCAGCAGCGTCTGGAAAGCGTTCGTGGCCGTCCTGAATTCTCCGCTGACGTGCAGACTCACCTGCTCGAGCGCGTCACCGCGGGCGAAGGCCTGGAAAAGTACCTGGGCACCAAGTACCCGGGGACCAAGCGTTTCGGCCTCGAGGGCGGCGAAAGCCTGATCCCGATGCTGGACGAAATGATCCAGCGCTCCGGCTCCTACGGCACCAAGGAGGTCGTGATCGGCATGGCCCACCGCGGCCGCCTGAACGTGCTGGTCAACACCTTCGGCAAGAACCCGCGCGAGCTGTTCGACGAGTTCGAAGGCAAGAAGATGAACGAGCTGGGCTCCGGTGACGTGAAGTATCACCAGGGCTTCTCCTCCAACGTGATGACCCCCGGTGGCGAAGTCCACCTGGCCATGGCGTTCAACCCCTCCCACCTGGAAATCGTCTCGCCGGTGGTGGAAGGTTCGGTGCGTGCCCGCCAGGACCGTCGCAACGACACCGTGGGTGACAAGGTTCTGCCGATCTCGATCCACGGTGACGCTGCGTTCGCCGGTCAGGGCGTGGTCATGGAAACCTTCCAGATGTCGCAGACTCGCGGTTTCAAGACCGGCGGGACCGTGCACATCGTGATCAACAACCAGGTTGGCTTCACCATCTCCAACCCGCTGGACTCGCGCTCCACCGAGTACGCCACCGACGTCGCCAAGATGATCCAGGCGCCGATCCTGCACGTGAACGGCGATGATCCGGAAGCGGTGCTGTTCGTCACTCAGCTGGCTATCGACTATCGCATGCAGTTCAAGCGTGACGTGGTCATCGACCTGGTCTGCTACCGTCGTCGCGGCCACAACGAGGCCGACGAGCCGAATGGTACCCAGCCTCTGATGTACCAGCAGATCAGCAAGCAGCGCACCACCCGTGAGCTGTATGCCGACGCGTTGATCCAGGCTGGTCGCATCGATGCCGAGCGCGCCCAGGCCAAGATCGACGAGTACCGCAACGCCCTGGACAACGGTCTGCACGTGGTCAAGAGCCTGGTCAAGGAGCCGAACCGCGAGCTGTTCGTCGACTGGCGTCCGTACCTGGGCCATGCCTGGACTGCGCGTCACGACACCCGCTTCGACCTCAAGACCTTGCAGGACCTGTCGGCCAAGCTGCTCGAGCTGCCGGAAGGCTTCGTCGTCCAACGTCAGGTCGCGAAGATCTACGAAGACCGCCAGAAGATGCAGGCCGGTGGCTTGCCGATCAACTGGGGTTACGCAGAGACCATGGCTTACGCCACCCTGCAGTTCGAAGGCCACCCGATCCGCATGACCGGCCAGGACATCGGTCGTGGCACCTTCTCGCACCGCCATGCGGTGTTGCACAACCAGAAGGACGCCAGCACCTACGTACCGCTGCAGAATCTGTTCCCGGGCCAGCCGAAGTTCGAGCTGTACGACTCCTTCCTGTCGGAAGAGGCGGTACTGGCCTTCGAATATGGCTACTCCACCACCACGCCGAACGCGCTGGTGATTTGGGAAGCCCAGTTCGGTGACTTCGCCAACGGTGCCCAGGTCGTGATCGACCAGTTCATCACCAGTGGCGAGCACAAGTGGGGTCGTCTGTGCGGCCTGACCATGCTGCTGCCGCATGGCTATGAAGGCCAGGGTCCCGAGCACTCCTCGGCGCGTCTGGAGCGTTACCTGCAGCTGTGCGCCGAGCACAACATCCAGGTCTGCGTACCGACCACTCCGGCTCAGATCTACCACCTGCTGCGCCGCCAGGTCATCCGTCCGCTGCGCAAGCCGCTGATCGTCCTGACGCCTAAGTCGCTGCTGCGCCACAAGCTGGCCGTCTCGACCCTGGAAGATCTGGCCGAAGGTTCGTTCCAGACCGTGATCCCGGAAATCGACACTCTCGATCCGGCCAAGGTCGAGCGCCTCGTGCTGTGCAGCGGCAAGGTCTACTACGATCTGCTGGAAAAGCGCCGTGCCGAAGGCCGCGAAGACATCGCCATCGTGCGTATCGAGCAGCTGTATCCGTTCCCTGAGGACGACCTGGTGGAAATCCTGGCGCCTTACACCAACCTCAAGCACGCGGTCTGGTGTCAGGAAGAGCCGATGAACCAGGGCGCCTGGTACAGCAGCCAGCATCACATGCGCCGTATCCTGACCCGCCACAACAAGGCGCTGGTCCTGGAATACGCCGGTCGCGACGCTTCCGCCGCGCCAGCCTGTGGCTACGCTTCGATGCACGCCGAGCAGCAGGAAAAACTGCTGCAGGATGCTTTCACTGTCTAACGCCTTCGCGCACCTGAAACCGAATTTAAGGAAACACTGATAATGGCTATCGAGATCAAAGCCCCAACCTTCCCGGAATCGGTCGCCGACGGCACCGTTGCCACCTGGCACAAGAAGCCGGGCGATGCCGTCAAGCGTGACGAGCTGATCGTCGACATCGAGACCGACAAGGTCGTCCTGGAAGTTCTGGCCACCGCCGACGGCGTGCTGGGCGACATCGTCAAGGGCGAGGGCGATACCGTCCTGTCCGACGAAGTCCTGGGTTCGATCGTTGAAGGTGGCGCTGCCGCCGCCGCGCCTGCCGCCGCCCCGGCCGCTGCTGCTCCGGCTGCCGCTGCCGCCGACGCTGGCGAAGAAGACCCGATCGCCGCTCCAGCCGCTCGCAAGCTGGCTGAAGAGAACGGCATCGATCTGGCTTCGGTTGCCGGCACCGGTAAAGGTGGCCGCGTCACCAAGGAAGACGTGGTTGCCGCCATCGCCAACAAGAAGGCCGCGCCTGCCGCCGCTCCGGCTGCCAAGCCTGCCGCTGCTGCTGCGCCAGTGGTCACCGCCGCAGGCGATCGCACCGAGAAGCGTGTGCCGATGACCCGTCTGCGCGCCAAGATCGCCGAGCGTCTGGTCGAAGCCCAGTCGAGCATGGCCATGCTGACCACCTTCAACGAAGTGGACATGACCGAAGTCATGGCCCTGCGCTCGAAGTACAAGGACCTGTTCGAGAAGTCCCACAACGGCGTACGCCTGGGCTTCATGTCGTTCTTCGTCAAGGCTGCCACCGAAGCACTGAAGCGCTTCCCGGCCGTCAACGCCTCGATCGATGGCAACGACATCGTCTACCACGGTTATGCTGACGTCGGCGTTGCCGTCTCCAGCGACCGCGGCCTGGTGGTTCCTGTCCTGCGCAACGCCGAATCGATGTCGCTGGCCGAGATCGAGAACGGCATCGCCACCTTCGGCAAGAAGGCCCGCGAAGGCAAACTGGCCATCGAAGAGATGACTGGCGGTACCTTCACCATCACCAACGGTGGTACCTTCGGCTCGATGATGTCGACCCCGATCGTCAACCCGCCGCAGGCTGCCATCCTGGGCATGCACAACATCATCCAGCGTCCGATGGCGATCAACGGCCAAGTGGTCATTCGCCCGATGATGTACCTGGCGCTGTCCTACGATCACCGCCTGATCGACGGCAAGGAAGCGGTAACCTTCCTGGTGACCATCAAGAATCTGCTGGAAGATCCGGCTCGTCTGCTGCTGGACATCTAATCGCGCAGCTGCAAGCTGCAAGCGGCAAGCTTCACGTCGAAGCTTGCCAGTCTTGCGGCTTGCAACTTGCCGCTTGAAGCTAAAAAGGAATCTTTTATGACCCAGAAATTCGACGTAGTGGTGATTGGTGCAGGTCCTGGCGGCTACGTGGCCGCGATCAAGGCTGCTCAGCTCGGCCTCAAGACCGCCTGCATCGAGAAATACACCGACGCCGAGGGCAAACTGGCCCTGGGCGGTACCTGCCTGAACGTGGGTTGCATTCCTTCCAAGGCCCTGCTGGACAGCTCCTGGAAGTACAAGGAGGCCAAAGAGAGCTTCAACGTCCACGGTATCTCCACTGGCGAAGTGAAGATGGACGTTGCTGCGATGGTTGGCCGCAAGGCTGGCATCGTCAAGAACCTGACCGGTGGTGTCGCCACCCTGTTCAAGGCCAACGGTGTTACCTCTATCCAAGGTCACGGCAAACTGCTGGCTGGCAAGAAAGTCGAAGTCACCAAGGCTGACGGCACCACCGAAGTCATCGAAGCCGAGAACGTGATTCTGGCCTCCGGCTCGCGTCCGATCGACATTCCGCCTGCTCCGGTCGACCAGAAAGTCATCGTCGACTCCACCGGCGCCCTGGAATTCCAATCGGTACCGAAGCGTCTGGGCGTCATCGGCGCAGGCGTGATCGGTCTGGAGCTGGGTTCGGTATGGTCCCGCCTGGGTGCCCAGGTGACCGTCCTGGAAGCCTTGGACACCTTCCTGATGGCCGCTGACACCGCGGTTTCCAAGGAAGCCCAGAAAACCCTGACCAAGCAAGGCCTGGACATCAAGCTGGGCGCTCGCGTGACCGGCTCGAAGGTCAATGGCGAAGAAGTCGAAGTCACCTACACCGACGCCAACGGCGAGCAGAAGATCGTCTTCGACAAACTGATCGTGGCCGTGGGCCGTCGTCCGGTGACCACCGACCTGCTGGCTGCCGACAGCGGTGTGACCATCGACGAGCGTGGCTACATCTACGTCGACGACTACTGCGCGACCAGCGTACCGGGCGTGTACGCCATCGGTGACGTGGTCCGTGGTCTGATGCTGGCGCACAAGGCCTCGGAAGAGGGCATCATGGTCGTCGAGCGCATCAAGGGCCACAAAGCCCAGATGAACTATGACCTGATTCCGTCGGTCATCTATACCCACCCGGAAATCGCGTGGGTCGGCAAGACCGAACAGGCCTTGAAGGCCGAGGGCGTTGAGGTTAACGTGGGCACCTTCCCGTTCGCGGCCAGCGGCCGTGCGATGGCAGCCAACGATACCGGCGGTTTCGTCAAGGTCATCGCCGATGCCAAGACCGACCGCGTCCTGGGTGTTCACGTGATCGGCCCATCGGCTGCCGAGCTGGTTCAGCAAGGCGCGATCGCAATGGAATTCGGCACCAGTGCCGAGGATCTGGGCATGATGGTCTTCAGCCATCCGACCCTGTCCGAAGCGCTGCATGAAGCAGCGCTGGCTGTGAATGGCGGCGCCATTCACGTCGCCAACCGTAAGAAGCGTTAATTATAAGAAACCACGGCGGGCTGCCCGTCGTGGGTCTTGCGTGCAAGACTCACCGCGGAACGTCCGCCGGACCGGATCACACGGGAAACCCGGGGTCAACGGTCACAGGTGGTGCGGCGCCAGTGATGGCGCAGCGCCGAAGCGCAGTACCTAACGAAGACGGTAAAAAGCATGAATCTTCACGAGTATCAGGGTAAACAGCTGTTCGCTGAATACGGCCTGCCAGTTTCCAAGGGTTTCGCAGTCGATACCCCTGAGCAAGCTGCAGAAGCCTGCGACAAGATCGGCGGTTCCGAGTGGGTCGTAAAGGCCCAGGTCCACGCTGGTGGTCGCGGTAAGGCGGGCGGCGTCAAGCTGGTTCGCAGCAAGGAAGACGCCAAGGCGTTCGCTGCACAGTGGCTCGGCAAGAACCTGGTCACCTACCAGACCGATGCCAACGGTCAACCAGTTTCCAAGATCCTGGTCGAATCCTGCACTGACATCGCCAAAGAGCTGTACCTGGGCGCTGTAGTCGATCGTTCGAGCCGCCGTATCGTGTTCATGGCTTCCACCGAAGGTGGCGTGGACATCGAGAAAGTCGCTCACGAAACTCCCGAGAAGATCCTCAAGGCTACCATCGATCCGCTGGTCGGCGCTCAGCCGTTCCAAGGTCGTGAACTGGCGTTCCAGCTGGGTCTGGAAGGCAAGCAAGTTCAACAGTTCGCCAAGATCTTCGTTGGCCTGGCCAAGCTGTTCAAGGATCACGATCTGGCCCTGCTGGAAGTGAACCCGCTGGTCATCAAGGCCGACGGCGACCTGCACTGCCTCGATGCCAAGATCAACATCGACGCCAACGCCATGTACCGTCAGCCAAAGCTGAAGACCTTCCACGACCCGTCCCAGGACGACGCCCGTGAAGCCCACGCTGCCAAGTTCGAACTGAACTACGTTGCCCTGGAAGGCAACATCGGCTGCATGGTCAACGGTGCCGGTCTGGCCATGGGTACCATGGACATCGTCAACCTGCACGGCGGCAAGCCGGCCAACTTCCTCGACGTTGGCGGTGGTGCTACCAAAGAGCGCGTTACCGAAGCGTTCAAGATCATTCTGTCCGACAGCAATGTCGCGGCCGTTCTGGTCAACATCTTCGGCGGCATCGTTCGTTGCGACATGATTGCCGAAGGCATCATCGGTGCAGTGAAAGAAGTCGGCGTTAAAGTTCCGGTCGTCGTTCGCCTCGAAGGCAACAACGCCGAACTGGGCGCTAAAGTACTGGCAGAAAGCGGTTTGAACATCATTGCGGCAACCAGCCTGACCGACGCTGCTCAACAAGTTGTCAAAGCTGCGGAGGGCAAGTAATGAGCGTCCTGATCAATAAAGACACCAAAGTCATCTGCCAGGGCTTCACCGGCTCGCAGGGTACTTTCCACTCCGAACAAGCCATCGCCTACGGCACCAAGATGGTTGGCGGCGTAACCCCAGGCAAGGGTGGCACCACACACCTGGGCCTGCCGGTGTTCAACACCGTGAAGGAAGCGGTTGAGGCCACCGGCGCCGAAGCTTCGGTCATCTATGTTCCGGCTCCGTTCTGCAAAGACTCGATCCTGGAAGCTGCCTTTGGTGGCATCAAGCTGATCGTCTGCATCACCGAGGGTATTCCTACCCTCGACATGCTGGACGCCAAGGTCAAGTGCGACGAGCTGGGTGTACGCCTGATCGGCCCTAACTGCCCAGGTGTCATCACCCCGGGCGAGTGCAAGATCGGCATCATGCCAGGCCACATCCACCTGCCAGGCAAGGTCGGTATCGTTTCCCGTTCCGGCACCCTGACCTACGAAGCGGTCAAGCAGACCACCGATGCAGGTTTCGGTCAGTCGACCTGCGTTGGTATCGGTGGTGACCCGATCCCAGGCTCCAACTTCATCGATATCCTGAAGCTGTTCCAGGAAGATCCGCAGACCGAAGCGATCGTTATGATCGGTGAAATCGGCGGTTCTGCTGAAGAAGAAGCCGCGGCCTACATCAAGGCCAACGTGACCAAGCCTGTCGTTTCCTACATCGCCGGCGTTACCGCGCCTGCGGGCAAGCGCATGGGCCACGCTGGCGCCATCATCTCCGGTGGCAAGGGTACTGCGGACGAGAAGTTCGCCGCCCTCCAGGACGCTGGTGTCAAAACCGTGCGTTCCCTGGCTGACATCGGCAAGGCGCTGGCCGAGCTGACCGGTTGGGAAATGAAGAAGTAATACGCTTTACCCCCCACGCGCACAAAGGCCACCCTCGGGTGGCCTTTGTCGTTTCAGGGGATTACTTCCATCTTAATGACGTTACCCATGTCAGAGATCATCCCGCTCGAGATCAGAAGAGCGGATGAAAGAAAACTTCATGGAAGCATTGCTGAGTAGGAAACCCGAACCGGCCGTCCTGTTGGAACAGGTGAGGTGTACCGACATGCGTGCATTCGTCAACGCCGCATGGCAGGGTTTTGACCAACGCATGAAAGACCAGGGCGAGCCTGGGAGCAAGGCCATGTTGTGTGGCACGGTCGCTCATTTCAGTGAGCGTCTACGACTCAATGCCCCACATGAACCTGTTGCACTGGATGTCACGCGGGTGCGCTCGACAGCGGATCATCTGTATTCCACTTCGGGTTACAGCATCTGGTTTGCACCCCAGGGCTTCGAATACCCCCTATGGCTGTTCAACCGCGAATCCGACCGCCTGTGCAACGGTGTGAAGGTGGAGGTGACACCCCAAGCGCCCGTGCTTGTAGACGGTGCTTGTAAGGTGGTGGCGCTATGCCCAGATGAATGGTCAGAGCGTCTGGTCTTCAGCTTGAACCTGCCAAACCCCGGCAGTGACATCGAGGTGTTCGACCGCACCACGCTGGCACGTATCGCCTGGTTTCCCGTCGATCCGCAGGTTTCGCGCTTTCTTGTGTGGCTCGATGCACTCCAGCGCATCGAGGATCCGTATCTGGAAGCTGTGGCAGGTGAGCTGATCTATCACCACCATTCGGCTGTCCGTTGGCGGGCTTTCGAGGTGTTGATGAGATTGGCTCCAGGGCATCTTGAGCATTATCTGAAGGTCCTTCGCTCACTATCCGACCCTGCACTCGACGACATGCTGTCGAACTACATTGGGCAGGGGGCGGCATGAAACTGGATACATTCATCGAGCGACTCGAGCAGCGGGATCTTGAGCGAGAGCAGGACGCGATCAGCGCCGACCTTCTGGCGCTTGCGCAGAATCGCAGCCTGCTTGGGGAGTGCATGTATGAGCACATCCAGCAACACGCCTTCAGCCGCGGGGAGCAGGTGTACAGCCCGTACGGTTTTGCGTTGCATGCCTCGCAGTACGTCTCGCTGCGAATGACCTGCTGGTTGCCGGCCCAAGCGCAGGCTGAGCGGCAAACCTTCATCTATGGCGTGCCACATACCCACGATTTCGAACTGTATGCCGTGGGTTATCAAGGCTGCGGCTACCGAACCATGAAGTACCCGATACTCAATGCAGCGCAGGTCGACGCGCGGACCAGGCCTGTACTGGGTGAGCCTGAAGAAGTTCGCTTGAGCCCAGGCAAGCTCCTACATATGCGTGCCTTTGAGGACCTGCATTATCAGATTCCTCCCGAGGAGTTTTCCCTGTCGTTGGCATTGATGGTCGCTGTTCCTGCCGCGAGCCGAAATGGGCGGCAGGAGTGGTGTTTCGATGAGGAACTGCGGCCGATCTATTCGGGGCTTGGTTCGCAGGAGCAGCATATACACCAGCGCATCCAGGCGCTGTGGCAAGCACATCAATCCTGATGTAAACCGTGAAAAAGGTAGAAAGTCATGCACAAACCTGTTTGGGCGCAAGCCCGTCTATACAGCGCCGGTAGCGAAACCTTGCCGCAGACCGGCGTCGACTCCGAAATTTTTTGTTCCGGTGACGGTGGCTTTTACACCGGGCCACGCTACAACTTTGGCAACATTCACGAAATCAAACGCTTTTGGCAGAGCGTTGGGATAGACGCGGCTGACAAACCGCTTTGAGGAATGACCTGCCGAGGACAAGCCGGCGTTTTCGGCAGGTTTATGTAACTTGTAAGAAAAATCGATCGATTTGATAGGGATTTTAAGGCAGACGGGCTTGATCCTATCTGCCAGCATTAACCGCGTCACAGAGTCACCCAGACGACAAGAACATACGCACATCGGACAAGCAGGCCTTTGCCAGTGCGTTTGCCGGGTAAAACGGTTAACCTACGCGTTCACTCTGTGCCCGTCCCCCAAAAGGGAACGACACGCTAAACGGGTCTGGCCTATCAAGCCGGGCAGCATTTTCCCATACCCCTGGGGAAATCCCTTCTCGAACCCCGATTTCAGCAGTGTGGTACTACCCTAAATGAAAGTGTTGAAAGGCCAGGATATCCTGGCGCTTGGCTTTATGACGTTTGCGCTTTTCGTCGGCGCGGGCAACATCATCTTCCCGCCTATCGTTGGTTTGCAATCCGGTCCACATGTCTGGATGGCAGCCCTTGGCTTCCTCGTCACCGCTGTGGGTCTGCCGGTCATCACCGTGGTTGCCCTGGCCAAGGTCGGCGGCGGCATGGACGCCCTGAGCAGCCCGATCGGCAAGTTCTTCGGCGGCCTGCTGGCGGCCGTGTGCTACCTGTCGGTGGGCCCGTTGTTCGCCACCCCGCGTACAGCTACGGTCTCGTTCGAGGTCGGTGTGGCACCGCTGACGGGTGAGAGCCCGCTGGCGCTGTTCATCTACAGCCTGATCTACTTCATCGTGGTGCTGGCCGTGTCGATGTATCCGGGCAAGCTGCTCGATACCGTCGGCCGGTTCCTGGCCCCGTTGAAGATCATCGCCCTGGCCGTGCTGGGCATCGCTGCCTTCGCGCTGCCGGCCGGCACCATCGGTGAGGCGCAGCCGGCCTACGTGGCCGCGCCGTTCTCCCAGGGCTTCATCAATGGCTATCTGACCATGGACACCCTGGGTGCGCTGGTCTTCGGTATCGTCATCGTCAATGCCATCCGGTCGCGCGGTGTGGAGTCGCCGAAACTGATCACCCGTTACGCCATCATCGCTGGCCTGATCGCTGGTGTGGGCCTGGCGCTCGTGTACATCAGCCTGTTCCGATTGGGTGCCGGCAGCCATGACATCGCCATGGGTGCGACCAACGGCGCTGCGGTCCTGCATGCCTATGTGCAGCACACCTTCGGCTCGCTGGGCAGTGGCTTCCTCGCGGTGCTGATCGCACTGGCATGCCTGGTGACCGCCGTGGGCCTGACCTGCGCCTGTGCCGAGTACTTCAGCCAGATCCTGCCGCTGTCCTACCGTGCACTGGTAGTGATCCTGGCCGGCTTCTCGCTGCTGATCTCCAACCTCGGCCTGACCAAGCTGATCCTGTTCTCGATCCCGGTGCTGACCGCCATCTACCCGCCCTGCATCGTTGTGGTGGGCCTGAGCTTCGTCAAAGAGCTTTGGAACTCGCCGGTGCGCATCCTGGCGCCGGTAATGCTGGTGTCGCTGCTGTTCGGCATGGTCGATGCCATCAAAGGCAGCAACCTGGCGCACATGCTGCCGGACGCCATGGCCCATCTGCCGCTGAGCGATCAGGGCCTGGCCTGGCTGGTGCCGTCGGTCATCACCCTGGGCTTGGCCGTTGCATGCGATCGCATGCTGGGCAAGCCCCGCGAGGCGCTGGCCTGATACGTTGAAGCCAGAGCGCTGGCGCCGGCCACAAGCCAAAGGGCGCCAGCCGATGGTCAAAACGCCAACCCCGTGTCCATTCGGATACGGGGTTTTTTGTTGCTACGTTTTGTTTCCAGAGCGTGTCTTTTCTGGCCGCCGTGCGTCGAAAAGCGGACTTCAATATTCTCAGGACTTGAACGATCAGGAGCCTGCATGAGCTTCATTCAAAGCAATCTGAGCCACTGGGTTGCGGCCTGCTGGTTCGCCCTCTGTTGGGGTGGCTACACCCGTTATGCGATCTGGAAAGGGCGCGACACCGCGTGCCTGGCCAGCGTGCTGCACTTGTACCGGGAGGACTGGATGCGCCGCATGTTGTTGCGTGACAACCGCATCGCCGATGCCAGCGTGATCGGCAATCTGGAGCGCAACGCCTCGTTCTTCGCCTCCAGTACGCTGATCATCCTTGCCGGTATCCTCACCGTGCTCGGGGCATCGGACCGCGCGCTGTCGTTGCTGGCCGACCTGCCTCTGGTGCAGCAGGCGTCCCAAGGCATGTCGGAAATCAAGCTGCTGGGGCTGGCAATGGTGTTCGTCTATGCCTTCTTCACTTTTAGTTGGTGCATGCGCCAGTACAACTTCGCCGCAGTTCTGGTGGGTTCTGCGCCCATGATCGGTGAGCGACAAGTCAGTGAGTTGGAGCGCAAGGCATTTGCATCTAGAGCGGCGCGGGTATTATCACTGGCAGCAAACCAGTTCAACTTCGGGCTGCGTTCGTATTACTTCGGAATGGCCATGCTGACCTGGTTCATCAGCCCTTGGTTGTTCATGGTCACCAGTGTCTGCGTGGTGCTGATTCTCTATCGCCGGGAGTTTCATTCCGATGTGCTCGAGGTAATGGTATTCACGCCCACCGAGCCGGTGGCCGGGGAGGGGCTCAAAGAGCCTGCCAGCCCGGCTAGCTGACCCCTTCCCTGAACGCCAGGCATAAAAAAACCCGACAGTGTCGGGTTTTTTTACGTGCTGCTTACTGCTTGGCCGGCTCTTCGCTTGGAGCGGTTTCCGGAGCAGGAGTGGCTTCCGGAGCTGGGGTAGCAGGGGCGGCTTCTGGAGCCGGGGTAGCTGGGGCAGCTTCAGGGGCGGCTTGCTCGGTCTTGGTTTCCGGAGCCTTGTTTTCGCTCGCCTTGTCACAAGCGGCCAGGCCCATGGCAGCGGCCAGCATCAGGGCAAAAGCAAAAGGTTTACGCATGGGGTGTCTCTCCTTGGTGGAATAACTTACTTGTTCCATTCGAGCTCAAGTAAGTGGAATAAGTTCCGCGAAGATTACAGATATATATAGCGTGGATCCAGATAGACTTTTCCTCGGATTTGTGCAGAGTGAATAGCCTCACAAAAACAGGTTGCCCCATGACAGATACAGACCTGCGGGCCATGGCCGAACGCTTTCTGTCCGCATTGAAACATTGTCAGTTATTGCGGATGCGAGTCCACCACGCCGATGCCGAAGGCATGACACTGGTGCTGCCTTGGTCTGCGGCCATCGTCGGCAATCCGCAGACCGGCGCGGTGCACGGCGGAGCCTTGACCACGCTGATGGACACCACCTGTGGCATGGCCACCTTGTGCGCCCTGCCGCGCTTCGAGGTCTGCCCGACGCTGGACCTTCGCATCGACTACATGCACCCGGCCGAGGCAGGCAAGGATATTCACGGCCATGCGCAGTGCTACCGGGTGACTCGCGACGTGATCTTTACCCGCGGCACTGCCTACCAGGACGATCCGTCACGCCCGATTTGTCATGTGGTCGGCACCTTCATGCGTCTGGGGCAGGAGGTCAAGGGCGGCATCCGCTTCGGCAACAGCCTCAAGGAGGAGAGGTCATGATTCCTGCTGATGTTCGTCTCCAGCTCAACGAAGCCCACGCCGTCGGCAATTACCGGCCTTTGCTGGGGCTGATTCCCTACGCCGGACTCATCGGCATCGAGTGCGAGCGCCAGGGTGATGACTTACTGTTTCGTCTGCCGGCGAACCAGGACAACATTGGCAATCCCTTGCTGCCCGCGATCCATGGCGGGGTGATCGCAGGCTTCATGGAGCTCTCCGCGGCCCTTTACCTACTGATCTACAGTGAGAGCGCCAGCATTCCCAAGATCATCGATTTCTCCATCGATTACCTGCGGGCCGGGCACTATCGCGACACGTTCGCGCGTTGTCAGCTCTGGCGCCAGGGGCGTCGGGTGACCAACGTCGCCATCACCGCCTGGCAGGCCGACCCCGACTCACCGATCGCTACCGCGCGTGCTCATTTCAAGATTGAACCGGAAAAGCCCTTGAAATAGTCAGGCCAGCCCCCATCTGCTGGACATCCGCCGCCAACGCAGCCCTTCGAGGGGCGCCAGGCGGCCACCGCCAACAGATCGGAGTTTTGAAGACCATGAGTGTGGAAACTCAAAAAGAAACCCTGGGCTTCCAGACCGAGGTAAAGCAACTGCTGCACCTCATGATCCATTCCTTGTATTCGAACAAGGAGATCTTCCTGCGTGAGCTGATTTCCAACGCCTCCGACGCCGCCGACAAGCTGCGTTTCGAAGCGCTGGCCAAGCCAGAGCTGCTCGAAGGCGACGCCGAGCTGAAGATCCGCGTGAGCTTCGACAAGGACGCCGGCACCGTGACCCTCGAGGACAACGGTATCGGCATGAGCCGTGAAGACGTCATCACGCACCTGGGCACCATCGCCAAGTCCGGCACTGCCGACTTCATGAAGAACTTGACCGGTGACCAGAAGAAGGACTCGCACCTGATCGGCCAGTTCGGCGTCGGCTTCTATTCGGCGTTCATCGTCGCCGACAAGGTCGATGTCTACAGCCGTCGCGCAGGTCTTCCTGCCGCCGAGGGTGTCCACTGGTCGTCCAAGGGTGAAGGCGAGTTCGAAGTCGCCACGCTCGACAAGCCGCAACGCGGTACCCGTATTGTCCTGCACTTGAAGAAGGGCGAAGAAGAGTTCGCCGATGGTTGGCGCCTGCGCAACATCGTCAAGAAATACTCCGACCATATTGCTCTGCCGATCGAACTGCCCAAGCAGCACGTCGAGACCGCCGAAGGCGAAGAAAAGCCTGCCCAGGAATGGGAAACCGTCAACCGCGCAAGCGCCCTGTGGACCCGTCCGCGTACCGAGATCAAGGACGAGGAGTACCAGGAGTTCTACAAGCACATCGGCCATGACTTCGAGAACCCGCTGGCCTGGAGCCACAACAAGGTCGAAGGCAAGCTGGAGTACAACTCGCTGCTGTACGTGCCGGCCCGCGCACCGTTCGACCTGTACCAGCGCGAAGCGCCGCGCGGCCTGAAGCTGTATGTGCAGCGCGTATTCATCATGGACCAGGCCGAGTCGTTCCTGCCGCTTTACCTGCGTTTCATCAAGGGTGTGGTCGACTCCAACGACCTGTCGCTGAACGTCTCGCGCGAAATCCTGCAGAAGGATCCGATCATCGACTCGATGAAGTCGGCGTTGACCAAGCGCGTGCTGGACATGCTGGAGAAACTGGCGAAGAACGAGCCTGAACAGTACAAGAGCTTCTGGAAGAACTTCGGTCAGGTGATGAAGGAAGGCCCGGCCGAAGACTTCGCCAACAAGGAGAAGATTGCCGGCCTGCTGCGCTTTGCCTCGACCGCCGACGAAAGCGGCGAGCAGAGCGTTGCGCTGGCGGACTACCTGGCCCGCGCCAAGGAAGGCCAGGACAAGATCTACTACCTGACCGGCGAGTCCTACGCACAGGTCAAGAACAGTCCGCACTTGGAAGTCTTCCGCAAGAAAGGCATCGAGGTTCTGCTGCTGACTGACCGCATCGACGAGTGGCTGATGAGCTACCTCAATGAGTTCGACGGCAAGGCCTTTGTCGATGTCGCCCGTGGCGACCTGGACTTGGGCAAGCTGGACTCCGAGGAAGACAAGAAGGCCCAGGAAGAAGTCGCCAAGGAGAAGGAAGGCCTGGTCGAGCGCCTGAAGACCGCCCTGGGTGAGAGTGTCGCCGAAGTGCGTGTCTCGCACCGTCTGACCGACTCTCCGGCGATCCTTGCCATCGGCGAGCAGGACCTGGGCCTGCAGATGCGCCAGATCCTCGAGGCCAGTGGTCAGAAGGTGCCGGACTCCAAGCCGATCTTCGAATTCAACCCGAGCCACCCGCTGATCGAGAAGCTGGATAACGAACAGAGCGAGGACCGCTTTGCGGAGCTTTCCCACATCCTGTTCGACCAGGCTGCGCTGGCAGCAGGTGACAGCTTGAAGGATCCGGCGGCGTACGTTCGTCGCCTGAACAAGCTGTTGGTCGAATTGTCTGCTTGAGTTGAAGACAAAGCCCGCTTCGGCGGGCTTTTTTCATGGTGCAAGGAGGAGTTTGATGAGCAAGGTAATCGTCGAATCGCTGGTCTATCACCATGCGGGCAAGGCCTACGAGAGCCGCCTGGTCTATGAGCCGGGCGCGCTGCCCCAGCCGGGCCTGGTGATGGCGCCGAACTGGATGGGCGTCGGCGAAGGCGCCGAACGGATTGCCAAGGAAGTGGCCAGCCAGGGGTATGTGGTGCTGGTCGCTGACCTTTACGGACAATCGGTTCGTCCATCCAATGCCGACGAGGCGGGCGCGGCGATGATGCCGCTCAAGAATGACCGTGGCGAACTGCGCAAGCGCATGCAGGAAGCCTTGGCACAATTGCTCGGGCAGTCCAAGGCATTGCTGGAGCCGGGCAAGGTGGCGACCTTTGGCTTCTGTTTCGGTGGTTGCTGCGCCCTGGAGCTAGCCCGTACCGGCGCCGACCTACGGGCGGCAGTGTCGTTCCACGGGACGCTGGATACGCCGAACCCGGCCGATGCCCAGCGCATCAAAGGCTCTGTGCTGGTGTTGCACGGTGCTTCCGACCCGCTGGTGCCAAAGGAGCAGTTGCCGGCGTTCGAGGAGGAGATGAACGCGGCCAAGGTCGACTGGCAATTGCTCAGTTATGGCGGTGCGGTGCACTCGTTCACCGACCCGTCCGCCAACGTGCCCGGCAAGATGCAATACGACCGCCGTACCAGCGAGCGTGCGTTCCGTGCCATGCACAACCTGCTGGACGAAGTGTTCCAGCGCTGACTGGGCAAGGGCTGCGCGGCAGCCCATCGCAGGCTACGCCAGCGCCCACGGATCTGCCGCGCTACAACGCCACAAGCCCCTTGGGTCCTTGCGAGGCCTGCTTGACCACATGGCGGCCCTCTCAACGCGGCAATTCGATCCGCGACGTTTCCCCCGGCACTGTCGGCCAATCCCCCGCAGCCCAGCGCGCCCGGGCCTGTTCGATCAGTTCCGGATCGCTGGCCACGAAGTTCCAGTTCATCCGCCGTGGCCCATCCAGCGGCGCGCCACCGATCAGCACCAGCTGGCACTCGCTTTGTGCATACAGCGTCACCTCTTCGCCTTCGGGCAGTACCAGCAGGTTGCATGGCTCGACCTCGTCCTCGCCCAGCAGCAGCTCGCCATCGAGCAGGTAGAGGGCACGCTCGGCATGTTCGAGGGGCACGTTGAGCGTGGTGGCCGCCTGCATTTGCACCAGGGCATACAGGGTAGGGGAGAGCACCGGCACTGGGGATTCAAGACAAAACCCTTGGCCTGCGATCATGCGGATGCTTACGCCCAGATTGTCGCTGACCGGCAGGCTGTCGGCCGGATGATGGCTGTAGCTGGGCGGCCCTTGCTCATTCTCGCGGGGCGAAGCCAGCCATACCTGTAGGCCATGCAGGCGCGAACCCCTGCTCAAGGCATCGGCGGGAGTGCGCTCGACGTGAGCGACGCCGCTACCTGCAGTCATCCAGCTGACATCGCCGGGCAGGACGCGCTGTTCGGAGCCCAGGCTGTCCTTGTGCAGGATTTCGCCTTCGAACAAATACGTCAGGGTCGACAGGCCGATATGCGGGTGTTGGCGGATGTCCATGCCGCTGCCGGGGGCATAGCGTGTATCGAGCATGTGGTCGAAGAACACGAAAGGACCCACGCTGCGACACTGGGCCGATGGCAGTGGGCGCAGGATCGGTTGGCCCTCTACCGATTCGGCGCGCGGGTGAATGATCAAGGGGCGGCTCATGACAGGGCTCCAGGCGGGCGACGGATGCCTCAAGCATAGCGGTTCAGCGAAGCGGGCTGAACCGCCTTGCGCAGGCTCGGGTCTACTCTTCTCCAAGCCGCAGAGGAAAGACCACCATGATCGCCAGAGCGCTGGCCTGCCTGCTGTTGTCCACCGTCCTGTGCCTGACGGTGCAGGCGCGGGATTACCGCTACAGTGATGCCCACCTGCATTACGTCGACTTCTTCCAGGAGAGCGAGGGCATGGCTGCGCTGTTCAAGGCCATGGACGAGGCTGGGGTCGAGCAGTCCATGATCGCGGGTATTCCTGTGGCCAAGAAGTGGCATGAAGATGAGCCCAAGCGCCCGCGCTACTACGCCGGTGATGATGCGGACGCCTACTGGTACAGCGCCACCGATGTCTACGTCGCCGCCGCGGTGCAGCAGTTGCCGCCGCAGCAGCGCCGACGTTTGCATCCATTTCTCAGCGGCTTCAATCCGGTGGACAAGAATGCCGTCAGCCACATCGAGCGCATGCTTGAGCTGTACCCAGGGCTTTGGCAGGGCATTGGCGAGGTGTTCACCCGTCATGACGATCTGACTGCGCTCACCAGTGGCGATACGCCCAGGGCCAACAATGAGGCCATGACGCGGATCTATCACTTGGCGGCCGAGCGTGACTTGCCGGTGCTCATCCATTCCAACATCACCTCCAAGCGCGAGCGCAACCCGCTTTACCTGGCGGAGATCGAAGAGCCACTGCGTAACCATCCACACACCCGCTTCATCTGGGCCCATGCCGGTACCAGCGCGGAAATCCATCGGCATCAGACACAGATGAACTTCCTCCTGCCAGTGCTCACCCGGCTGCTCGAAGACTACCCGAACCTGTATATCGATCTCTCTTGGAGCATGCGCGAGCCTTACTTGCTGGACGGGCAGGGCAAGCCGCACGAGGCATGGGTCAAGCTGGTCGAGCGGTTCCCGGGGCGTTTCATGCTCGGTTCGGATGTGGTCGGGCGCTTTTCCGGAATCGGCGAGCAGATGCACGGTTTTGATGCCTTCCTCGATGCGCTGCCGGTCGAAGTGGCCAACCGTGTGGCGCACACGAATTTTCTGTCAGTGCTACCGGGTGCACCAAAATAATGCGTGCCGCTTGATTCTGGCCCTTTGATATTGCCTTTTCGTCTTAAGCAAATTCGGCCCCTCCCCGATAGTGTCTATAACAACGACAACGTGGCAGAGGGAGCTGTACATGAGTCTGAGACGTTTGAATATCGCCCCCCGTGCGGGGCTTGGCTTTGGCCTGATGGCCTTGCTGGTCGCCCTGCTCGGGGGCTTTTCTCTCCAACAGATGACACAGATGCGCCAGCAAGCCGAGCAGGTGGACGACAACTGGTTGCCCAGTGTCATTTCGGTCGGGCGCATGACTCAGGACATGTTGCGAATCCGCGCCCTGACCTTGCGCCTGCTGATCGACCCGGCGCCGGCGGCACAACAGCAGAACCGTGCGCGTATCGAAGAACTCAAAGCCGGCTTGAACGAAGTCCAGCAGCGCTATAAGGCGCTGATCGTGTTGCCGGAAGAGCACACGCTGCTCACTCGCTACCAAGGGCTTGAACGCCAATACCTGGACCTGCAGGGCCAGGTAATGCAACTGGCGGGCGAAGGGCGCACCGATGCGGCCGCGACCTTGGTCAACGGCGAGATGAACCAGTTCGCTGACCAGATGACCGCGACCCTCAACGAACTGATCGAGCTGAACATCCACCATGCCGATCGCGCCACGGATCTTGCCGAGGCGGTCTACGCAGGGGCCAAGGTCTGGGTGTGGGGATTGTTACTGGTGGCGGTGACCATGACCGTGGTCCTGGCGCTGGCCCTGACACGCAGTATCGTGCGGCCGCTGGGGCAGTCGTTACAGGTGGCTGAGACGGTCGCCAAGGGCGACCTGACGCCGCAGATCACTGTGCAGGGCGAGGACGAGCCTGCGCGCTTGCAGGCGGCGCTCAAGGTCATGCAGCAGAGCCTGCGTGACACCATCGGACGAATTTCCGATTCGGCGGGACAGTTAGCTTCAGCTTCCGAGCAGCTCAGTGCGGTTACCGAGGACGCTACCCGAGGGTTGCAGCAACAGAGCCAGGAAATCGAACAGGCGGCGACGGCCGTCAACCAGATGACCTCGGCAGTGGAGGAGGTGGCGAGCAATGCGGTAGCGACGTCAGAGGCCTCCCGCGAGTCCGACCGTATCGCCCGCCAGGGGCGTGAACAGGTGCAGGCGACCGTGCATGCCATCGAGTCCCTGGCGGCGGGCGTGGCCGACAATGCCGATGAGGTCGGGCAACTGGCCCAGCAGGTTCAGGACATCAGCAAGGTGCTGGATGTGATAGGTGCTATTGCTGAACAGACCAACCTGTTGGCGCTCAATGCCGCTATCGAGGCGGCGCGGGCGGGAGAGGCGGGGCGTGGCTTTGCGGTGGTGGCTGATGAGGTAAGGGCGTTGGCCCACCGCACACAGACGTCTACCCGCGAGATTGAGCAGATGATCGTTGCCATCCAGGCCGGCACCGAACGTGCGGTGCACGGCATGCAACAAAGCAATGAGCGGGCGCGTTCGACCCTTGAGGGTGCCCATGCCGCGGGCGAGGCGTTGGAGGCGATCACGGCGGCCATAGCGCGGATCAACGAACGCAACCTGGTGATCGCCAGTGCATCGGAAGAGCAGGCTCAGGTGGCCCGAGAAGTGGATCGCAACCTGATCACCATCCGCGACCTGGCGCACCAGTCCTCGGCGGGGGCCGAGCAGACCTCGGCGGCGAGCCAGGCCTTGTCGCAGCTGGCGGTGGATCTGAACGCACTGGTGCACAGGTTTTCGGTTTAGCCCAGCAAGGGCAAAGCCCTCGCTCTGTTCTTGCAGCCAAACGAAAACGCCCCGAACCAGTCGGGGCGTTTTCGTTGCAGCGAGGTCAGGCTGTTACTTGCCAGTCCAGCGCTTGAGCACCAGGGTGGCGTTGGTGCCACCGAAGCCGAAGCTGTTGCTCATGACCGTGTCGATCTTGGCGTTTTCTTCGGTCTGGCGCAGGATCGGCAGGTCGGCGACCTCCGGGTCCAGCTCGTCGATGTTGGCGGAGCCGGCGATGAAGTTGTTTTCCATCATCAGCAGGCAGTAGATCGCCTCGTGTACGCCTGCGGCACCCAGGGAGTGGCCGGACAGGCTCTTGGTCGAGCTGATCTTCGGAGCCTTGTCGCCGAACACTTCACGTACACCTTTGATCTCGGCGACGTCACCGACCGGAGTCGAAGTGCCGTGGGTGTTGAGGTAGTCGATCGGGGTGTCGACGGTGGCCAGCGCCTGCTGCATGCAGCGGATCGCGCCTTCGCCGCTCGGGGCAACCATGTCGTAGCCGTCGGAAGTTGCGCCGTAGCCGACGATTTCGGCATAGATCTTGGCGCCACGGGCCAGGGCGTGTTCCAGCTCCTCGACCACGACCATGCCGCCACCACCGGCGATGACGAAGCCATCGCGGTCAGCGTCATAGGCGCGCGAGGCCAGTTCAGGGGTTTCGTTGCGCTTGGTCGACAGGGCGCCCATGGCATCGAACAGGAACGACTGGCTCCAGTGCTCTTCTTCACCGCCGCCGGCGAAGACGATGTCCTGCTTGCCCCACTGGATCTGCTCCAGGGCAGTGCCGATGCAGTGTGCGGAGGTGGCGCATGCCGACGAGATCGAGTAGTTGATGCCCTTGATCTTGAACGGGGTGGCCAGGCACGCCGATACCGTGCTGCCCATGGTGCGGGTGACGCGGTACGGGCCGACGCGCTTGACGCCTTTCTCGCGCAGGGTATCCAGGGCTTCCATCTGGTTCAGGGTGGAGGCGCCGCCGGAACCTGCAACCAGGCCGGTACGCGGGTTGGAGACTTGCTCCTCGGTCAGACCGGCGTCCTTGATCGCGTCCTGCATGGCCAGGTAGGCGTAGGCAGCGGCATGGCCGACGAAGCGGTAGACCTTGCGGTCGATCAGCTCTTCGAGGTTGAGGTCGATGGAACCGGAAACCTGGCTACGCAGCCCCATTTCCTTGTATTCCGGGTTGTAACGGATACCCGGACGGCTGTTGCGCAGGTTTTCGGTGACGGTAGCTTTGTCATTGCCCAGGCACGATACGATGCCCAGACCAGTGATAACGACGCGGCGCATGCGAATAACCCTTAGAAATTGTCAGTGGAGGTGAACACGCCGACCCGCAGGCCTTCGGCGGTGTAGATCTCGCGGCCGTCGACGCTGACCGAGCCATCGGCGATGGCCATGTTCAGCTTGCCCTTCAGGACGCGCTTGATATGAATGTTGTAGGTGACTTTCTGGGCCGAAGGCAGTACCTGGCCGAAGAATTTCACTTCGCCCGAGCCCAAGGCGCGGCCGCGGCCTGGCAGACCCTGCCAGCCAAGGAAGAAACCGACCAGTTGCCACATGGCATCCAGGCCCAGGCAGCCTGGCATGACGGGGTCGCCTTCGAAGTGGCAGGCGAAGAACCACAGGTCCGGATTGATATCCAGCTCGGCGACCAATTCACCTTTGCCGTACTTGCCGCCTTCGGCGCTGATATGGGTGATGCGATCGACCATCAGCATGTTCGGGGCGGGCAGTTGCGCATTACCTGGGCCGAACAGCTCACCGCGACTGCAGCGCAGCAAATCTTCCCGAGTAAAGGCGTTTTGTTTGGTCATGCGAGCTCCTCAATAATCCCCGTGCGGCTGGGGCTGAATCTTCCCGGCCGGCTCGGCGGTTGAGTCCGAGACGGCAGCCTACAGGTAGACTATTGCGTTGTGGTGAAAGTCACAGCGCACCTGGCAAAGAAGTACAGGTGTGCACTGAAACGCTTATTTTCAGGGCCTATGCAGGTCCTGTCTAGTGGCCACGGCGGTTAATTCGGTTGCTTTGCGTCGTCGGGCGACCCGTCACCGACACCGGACAAGCCGCGTTCTGGCCTCCATCTCCCTAGACTGCCGCATTTCGGCGTTAATCGCCAGTCGCGGCTGTCCGTCCGGATAACCAGCGTTGCAGCACCTGCTGCAGTTCCGTTCGTTTGAAAGGCTTGCTCAGGTAGTCGTTCATCCCCGCTGCCAGGCATCGCTCGCGATCGCCCTGCAGCGCGTTGGCCGTGAGGGCGATGATCGGCACCTGCGCGCCGTTGGGCAGCAGGCGGATACGCCGAGTGGCCTCGTAGCCGTCCACAACGGGCAGGCGGCAGTCCATCAGCACGGCGGCGAAGCGTTGTTCACGCACCTGCTCGACGGCCTGAAGACCATCGAGGGCGGTGACGACTTCGAAGCCCAGGCTGCGCAGCATGGCCTCGATGACGCTCTGGTTGACCGGGTTGTCTTCTACCAGCAGGATCTGCCCGCCTTCCCAGGCCGCTTGGCCTTCGACGTCCTGGGCCGGCAGCAAGGTCGCCGTGGCGCTGGCCAGGGCCAAAGGCATTTCCAGGGTGAAGGTCGAGCCCAGCCCTTCGCGGCTTTCGCCGCGCAACTGCCCGCCCATGCGCTCGGCGAGGGTCCGTGCGATCGCCAGGCCAAGGCCTGTGCCGCCATAGCGACGGGAAATCGAGCTGTCGGCCTGCTGGAAGGCCACGAACATCATCTCCAGGCGGTCGCTGTCGATGCCGATGCCGGTGTCACGCACCGCGCAGGTGAACCACACCTGTTGGGCATCCAGGGCCCGCCAGCGGGCCTCCACTTCCACTTGGCCGTGTTCGGTAAATTTCAAGGCGTTGCCGATCAGGTTCAGCAAGATCTGGCGGATCCGTGTCGGATCGCCTGTGACCTGCAACTGGTCGATGCCTTGGGGGAGCTGCAAATGCAGGCCCAGCCCGCGCTGCTGGGCGCTGTGCTGGAACGACTGAACGCTGCTGCTGATCAGCTCGCCCAGGTTGAAGGCGATGTGTTCGAGTTCCAGCGTGGTGCGCTCGATCCGCGAGAAGTCGAGGATGTCGTTGATCACCTTGAGCAGATGCCCGGTGGATTCGCTGGCCACGGCGGTGTAGTCAGCCTGCTCGCTGGTCAGCGGGGTGGTCTCGAGCAGTTGCAGCATGCCCAGGACACCGTTCATGGGGGTGCGCAGTTCATGGCTCATCATCGCCAGGAACTCCGATTTGGTCCGGTTGGCTTGCTCGGCCTCCTCACGCGCCTGAATCATCTGCGCCATGGCCTGCTTCTGCTCGGTGCTGGCTTTCTCCAAGGCACTGGCCAGGTTGTTGATGTGTCGGGCCAGGTGCCCCAGCTCGCTGTCGTCGACTTCCGGCACTTGGGTCTTGAACTCGCCCTTCTGGATGGCCTTGACTGCATGGCCCATGTCGCTGATCGGCTTGGCCAGGCTCATGGCCAGGCGGCGGGCGAGCAGGAAGGTGAACAGCAAGGCGAACAGGGCCAGGATGCCGGCCTTTATCACGATTTCCTGCTGGCGCTGGCTGAAGGCATCGTCGGACATGCCCACGATCACCCGCCCCAGATAGTCATCGCCAATGCTGGGAGCAGGCGCGTTGCCCTGTTGCAAGAAGTCGTTGTCCAGGCGGATCTGCTGCAGGCGGATCGGCGCCTGGAACACTTCCACGCGCTGGGCTCGGTTGACGTTCTCGCCGTTCTGCTCGACGTACACCAGGATGTGGTTGCGGCTGTCCTGCACCTCGAGAAAGCGTACGTGCGGAATGCTCAGGGTCGCGCGCATGAGGCTTTCGAGTACCTCATTGTTGCCGGAAATCACGCCATATTCGGAGGCGGGAGCCAACTGGTTGGCGATCAGTTGCCCGGTATGGTTGAGCTCCTGTCGCAGGTCCTGCAGACGCACGAAGGTGAAGAAGCTGATCAGCAGCAGGGTCAGCAACAGGGCGGGGCCCAGGCTGATGATCTGGGTGCGGGTGTGGATGTCCCAGCTCAGGCGGTTGCTCATGGGGTGGGCTCTCCTTCGGCCAGGACCACGGCGGCGGCCTTGGGGTCGATCGGCTCCAGCCCCAGGGCGCGAGCCACTTGCTGGTTGCCGCTGACCCCATAGTGCGTGGGGTAGTGGCTGCGCGGCCAACTGGCGGGCGAGCGGTCGAGCAATTGGTCGAGCACCGCTAGCCAGTCGTCCTGGTCGCTGAAGGTGCTGGCCAGCGCCCCGGCGCGGACAAAACCTGCGTTGGGACCGATCAGCGCCATCTGCCGGCCATAGCTGCTGAGCAGGACGTTCTTGGCGGTCTTGGAGTTGTACAGGTCGGGGTCGTCGATCCCCAGCAGGACATCGCTGTTGCTCAGCAGGTGTTGCAGCGGGCGGCTGTCGCGCGGGTCCGGCCAGTCCTGTGCGACGATCTCAAGGCCCAGCGGGCGGGCGGCCAGGCGCAGTTCGTCAAGCATGAAGCGGCTATGTTCGCCGTACAGCACACCGATTCGTCGCGCCTGTGGCAACAAGTAGCGCGTCAGGCGCAATTGCCGACCAGGCGGTGGATCGCTCCACAACAGGCACAGGTAGGCGGGACGCGACTTTCCCAGGCGTTGTTCCGCCTGTACCCGGCTGACCCGCAAGGCCAGCGCCGGAGGGCCAGCGGCCTCGCCCAGGCGCCATTCGAATGCTGCGCTGTCGAGCAGCACCAGGCGCACATCAGCCTTCAATTGCCCTGGCTTGGGCAGGGCGTCGACGGTCTTGAAATGCACCTGGTCGTTGGGACGGCGCGCTTCCAGGGCGGAGACGAAGCTGCGTACGCCTGGTTGGTCGCTGGCGCCTACCAACAGAATCTCGCTGGCTGATACCGCGCCCAAAGGCCACAGGCAGAACAGCAACAGGCGCAGCAACAAGGCCATCAGAACTCCAGCTCCGCGCTCACGCTCAAGCGGTGACGGCTGTCGTAGCGGTTCTGCGGCACGGTGACCGGCTCGTCATCCAGGCGCTGCTGCCAGAGCGCGGCCAGCTCAAGATTGCTGCCTTGGATGCGAAAGCGTTTGGCCACGCGCAGGTCGAGGCGTTCGTAGCGGTACTGGTTGAGCGCGTCGTCACCGTAGTAGAACAGGGCGCTGGACCAGCCCTGGCCCCATTCGCGCATCCAGCCGGCCGAGCCACTGTTGCGTGCGCTCAGGCGTCGGTCGCTGGGGTTGCTGGCCCAGGCATCGACGTAGGCGTAGGTCAGGCGCAGTCGGTCACGCAGGGTAGGGCGCCAGTCCAGCTGCGCTTCGCTGCCGCTGAAGCGGGCCTTGTTGGCGTTGCTGGCGATGTACTGGTTGTTGCGCAACGGCTCGCTGATCATTCCGGTGATCTCGTCATAGAACAACTTCACATCCATGTTCAAATCGATGTCGCTGAAATTGCCGTTGTAGCCCAGCTCCCGCGAGCGCATGCGCTCTTGTTCGAGGTCGCCAGGGCCGCGGGTCTTGACGAAGTATTCGCCGTGCTGCAACCCATACACGTTGGGGGTCAGGTTGTTGACCGTGTAGCTCCAGTTGACGTTGTTCTCGAACATGTCCGGCGAGCGCACCGCCTCGGAGTACACCGCGCGCAAACCGTGACGCGGGGTGATCAGGTAGTTGACCGCCATGCGCGGGGTGAGCGAGCTGCCCGACAGGCGCGAGTCCTCGAACATCGCGCCACCCTGGAGAATCCAGTGCTCGTCGGCGCGCCACTCCAGTTGACCGAACAGGCGCCAGGTCTGGTCGTCCAGGCTGCCGTTGAAGTAGGTCTGCGAGTCGGCGCGATCATAACGGTAGTTCATTCCGCTGAGCAGACGCAGGTTGTCGGTCAGGCTCAGGGTGTCCTGGACCTCGAGATCGAAGCGGGTTTCCCGAGTGCTTTGGTCCACATCGCCGCAAACCACTTCACGACCACCATTGGCCCATTGGCTGGCGATCTGGTCGCGCAGGGCGTTCTGCACGGGGTCGCTGCTGGGAGGCGGGTTGTTGGCGTTGCGTGCCACTTGCTCGGCATAGTCCGGGTTGATCTGCCAGAGCCGCGTCAGCTCCGGGCTGAAGGCGATGGCCGCATCGCAGGCCAGCCAGACCTGTTGCCGGTCGAAGTGCTGGGCCGAGCCCTGGACATACAGGCTGTGTTCGGGATTGAAATCGATGTTCCAGCGCATCGAGCCCGCATAGTCCTTGGCATTGACGTCGGCGTTGTCGCCTCGGGCGGTCACGAAGGGAAACACCGGCTGATAGGTATAGGGCCGCTGATTGCTCCCTTCCTTGGCCGCCAGTTGCCATTCAAGGGTCTGGTTGACCGCCAGGTTGTGGCTGGCGCTGAGGTTGAAGCGGTTGAGGCGGCGGCTGTCGCGGTAGTCGTTGCCGAACTGGTCCTCGTCGAAGCCATCATCCTGCATGCCGGACAGCGACAGGCGCATGTCGCCGCCTTCCCAGCCGAAGCCCTGGCTGGCGTAGTAATCGTTGATGCCGTCCTGGCCGCGGGTCACCTTCACGCGGGTGCCATGGCTGTCGGCGGGGTTGCGGGTGAGGATGTTGACCACGGCCATCAAGGCGTTGGCCCCGTAACTCACGGTGTTGGGGCCGCGGAATACCTCGATCCGGTCGATGTCCTCGATGGCCAGCGGGATGTCGCTCCAGTCCACCGTGGCAAGGCCTGCGCGATACACCGAGCGGCCATCGATCAGCACTTGCATGCGCCGCGCGTCGTTGACGTTGCTGCCATGGTAGTTGACGGTCGGCTGGTTGCCGGCGACGTAGCCCACCATCATGCCGGGTACCAGGCGCATCAGCTCGGGAATGTCGCGTGCGCCGCTGGCGCGGATCAGTTCGCTGTCGAGCACCGTCATGCTGCCAGGTACGGCGGCCGGGGATTGTTTCAGGCGTGTCGCGGTCAGAACCTGCGGCAGGTCCTGGTTGTCGAGGAACATGTCATCGGCCAGGGCCGGGCCGCCCAAGAGGGCAGTCAGCAACAGCAGGCGAGGGTAAGGTGGCGTGCCAGGGAACACGGTACGGCCTTGTTTCAGAGATGAAACAGGCATGTTAACTGACCGCTTGGGTTTTGCCAGTGCGATTTGATATCCATACGCAGGGCTGGCACTGCCACTGGCTCTGTCGCATGCGCGCCGTATAATGCCCCGGTCGCCAACTTAACTTATTGGCTTTAACGGATTGGATATGACTGAACAGCAACCTGTTGCAGTTCTTGGGGGCGGCAGCTTCGGCACCGCCGTGGCGAACTTGCTGGCCGAAAACGGCGTGCCGGTCCGGCAATGGATGCGTGACCCCGAGCAGGCCGAGGCCATGCGCGTCAATCGCGAGAATCCTCGCTACCTCAAAGGCATTCGCCTGCAGGACGGGGTGGAACCTGTCAACGACCTGCTGGCCACGTTGCAGGCCTGCGACCTGATCTTCGTCGCGCTACCTTCCAGCGCCTTGCGCAGCGTGCTGGCGCCCCATGCCGAACTGTTGCGCGGCAAGGGTCTGGTCAGCCTGACCAAGGGCATCGAGGCGCAAAGTTTCAAGCTGATGAGCCAGATCCTCGAAGAGATCGCGCCCGAGGCCCGCATCGGCGTGCTGTCGGGGCCGAACCTGGCCCGCGAGATCGCCGAACACGCCCTGACCGCCACCGTGGTCGCCAGTGAGGACGAAGCCCTCTGCCAACGTGTGCAGGCGGTGTTGCATGGCCGCACCTTCCGCGTCTACGCCAGCGCCGACCGCTTCGGCGTCGAACTCGGCGGCGCGTTGAAGAACGTCTACGCCATCATTGCCGGCATGGCCGTCGCCCTGGGCATGGGCGAGAACACCAAGAGCATGCTGATCACCCGCGCGCTGGCCGAGATGACCCGCTTCGCCGTGAGCCAGGGCGCCAACCCCATGACTTTCCTGGGCCTGGCCGGGGTTGGCGACTTGATCGTCACCTGCTCCTCGCCCAAGAGCCGCAACTATCAGGTCGGCCATGCCCTGGGCCAGGGTCTGAGCCTGGAGCAGGCGGTGAGTCGCCTGGGCGAGGTGGCCGAAGGGGTCAACACCCTCAAGGTACTCAAGGCCAAGGCCCAGGAGGTACAGGTGTACATGCCGCTGGTGGCTGGCCTGCACGCGATCCTCTTCGAGGGGCGTACGCTGAACCAGGTGATCGAGCACCTGATGCGCGCCGAGCCCAAGACCGACGTCGATTTCATTTCCATCAGCGGTTTCAATTGATCCCGGAGCACATGCATGAACGACACAGCCAACCGCGCCCAGCGCGAATCGATCATCCTGCGGGTACTGTGGATGCTGGTGTTCCTCTTGGTCTGGCACATGGCGCAACTGTTGCTGGGTGGCCTGGTGCTGGTCCAGCTGATCTACCGCCTGGTCTATGGCGCGCCCAGCGGTAGCCTGATGAATTTCGGCGACAGCCTGAGCCAGTTCCTGGCGCAGATCGGCCGCTTTGGCACCTTCCACAGCGACCAGAAGCCCTGGCCGTTCGCCGACTGGCCGACCCCTCGCGCCCCTGAAGGCGAAGTGCCTCACGAAGTTGCCTCGGCGCCTCATCCGGTGCGTGATCAGGAGCCCAAGCTGTGAAGGTCTGGGTGCTGCGCCACGGCGAGGCCGAGCCACGCGCCAACACCGACGCCGAGCGGCGCCTGACCAACCATGGTCGCGAGCAGGTGCTGCGTAGTGCCGCGCGCCTGTTGGGCCAACCGCTGCAGGCGATCATCGCCAGCCCGTACGTTCGAGCCCAGCAGACAGCCGCTCTGGTGCACGACGCCTTGGGCTTCGATGAGCCGGTGCGTACCGTGCCTTGGCTCACCCCCGACAGCGATGTCGGGCAGGTGATCGGCGAGCTGGACCAACTGGGCCTGGAGCACGTGCTGCTGGTGAGTCACCAACCCTTGGTCGGCACCTTGGTAGGCATGCTCGAACACGGCCATGGCCAGCAACCGGCGCCGCTGAGCACAGCGAGCCTGGCTGAGCTGGAAGGGGACTGGCCGCTGGCTGGGTTGATGACCTTGCAGGGGCTGTATCACGCCGGCTGACCCTGGCTGTTGACGGTGCCTTCTTCGCGGGTTCACGCGCGAAGAAGGCGACACACAAGCCAGGCATGTCCGGATCGCCCTCAGCGATGACCTTTCCGAACGTTGCCGCCCCAGCACGCCATGCCGACAATGGGCCATCACTTCCCATTCAGACCAGGCCGCCATGTCGCAGCAGATCTTCTTCGCCCACGCCAATGGCTTCCCTTCGGCCACCTACGGCAAGTTGTTCGCCGCCCTGGCGCCGGACTACCAGGTCCAGCACCTGGCGCAACATGCCCACGACCCGCGGTTCCCGGTCAACGACAACTGGCAGAACCTGGTCGATGAGTTGCTTCACCACCTGGCCCAGCAGGGGCAGCCGGTCTGGGGCGTCGGCCATTCCCTGGGTGGCCTTCTGCACCTGCATGCCGCGCTACGTTGCCCGCAGTACTACCGAGGCGTGGTAATGCTCGATTCGCCTGTGCTGACCCGCGCCGACCAGTGGATGATCCGCGCGGCCAAGCGCCTGGGCTTCATCGACCGCATCACCCCGGCCGGGCGCACCCTGGGGCGTCGCGAGGCATTCCCCGACCGTGACAGCGCACGGGCCTACTTCGCCGGCAAGACGTTGTTCCGCCACTTCGACCCCGATTGCCTGGAGGCGTATCTGGAGCACGGCCTGCAAGCCACCCAGGAGGGCTTGCGCCTGCGCTTCGACCCCACGACCGAGATCGACATCTACCGCAGTATCCCCCACGTCAGCCCGGCGCCAGCGCGCCAGCTGCAGGTACCGCTGGCGGTGGTGCGTGGCGACCAGAGCCGGGTGATCCGCCGCCACCATGCCCTGGCGGTGCGCGGCATTCCCCGGGGCGAATACCACAGCCTGCCCGGTGGGCACATGTTCCCGCTGGAGCGGCCGGGGGATACAGCGCACTTGATCAAGGGCCTGTTCGATCGCTGGAGTCGAGCATGAGCACGCATGTCGAAGAGATACGTCTGAGCCTCGGCCATATCGAGCTGGCGGCGCACCTGTTCGGGCCGGATGACGGTCTGCCGGTGATCGCCTTGCATGGCTGGCTAGACAACGCCAACAGCTTCGCCCGCCTGGCGCCGCGCCTCGACGGGCTGCGCGTAGTCGCCCTGGACCTGGCCGGACATGGCTATTCCGAGCATCGCCCTGTCGGCGCCGGTTACGCTTTGGCCGACTACGCCCACGATGTGCTGCGGGTGGCCGAGCAACTGGGCTGGAAGCGCTTTGGTCTGCTCGGACACTCGTTGGGCGCAATCATCAGCGTGCAGCTGGCGGGAGCCTTGCCCGATCGCATCAGCCACCTGGCGTTGATCGACGGCGTGATCCCGCCCACGGCCCGCGAGCAGGACGCCGCCGAACGCCTGGGCATGGCGCTGCAGGCGCAACTGCGCTTGGATGGCAAGCACAAGTCGGTGTACGCGACCCTTGAAGATGGCGTGCAGGCGCGCATGAAAGGCATGGTCGCGGTCAGCCGCGAAGCCGCCGAGCTGCTGGCCCAGCGTGGCCTGATGCCGGTGCCGGGCGGCTACAGCTGGCGCAGCGACAGCCGCCTGACCTTGCCATCACCGGTACGCCTGAACGAGGCGCAGGCCATGGCCTTCGTGCATCGGGTCGCGTGCCCGGCCTGCCTGGTGGTGGCGGCCGATGGCATGCTCGCGCAGCACACAGCCTTGCTGGAGCAGCTACCCTTTGAGCAGGTCACGCTGCCCGGTGGCCATCACCTGCATTTGAATGACGAACAGGGCGCAACCCTTGTTGCAGACTGTTTCAATCGCTTCTTCGGCTTTTCTTGACTTGCACAGGACAAGTGTCGAGGCTTGGCGGGTTGAACACGGAGACAACCATGCACATGCCAGACATCCTGGATTACCCCATCGGCGCCCTGTGCGTGACAGGTGGCCGATGATCACGCGCACACTGATCGCCGTTTGCCTGGGCTTGGCCAGCCCCTTGTCGTGGGCCGGCAGCCTGCCCGTGCCGGTGGATGCCAAAGTGGTCGACCAGCGTCCGGCCGTGGAGCAGGAGCGGGTCTATCCCATGGGCCCTTTACGCAAGATCAGCGGCCGCCTGAGGGTGGACGAAAAAGTCGAAAGCCGCGGTCAGGTCAGTTCCGTCACCTATGAGCTCCCTGTCGAACGGACTGCCCGCGAGGCCTTCACCAGTGCCCGCGAGGCCTTGCAGCGCGAGGGGGGCTATCCGCTGTTCTGGTGCCAGGGCCGCGATTGCGGCGAAGCCAGCCTGTGGGCCAACGAAGTATTCGCCAATGCCCGCCTCAATGGTGGAGACGAGCAACAGGCGTTCATCCTCCTGCGCCGCTCCGCCGAAGAGGCCGACACCTTGGTCTCGCTCTACAGCGTCACCCGTGGCAATCGCCGCGCCTACCTGCACGTCGAGGAGTTCGTGGCCGACCAGCCTCTGGGCGAGCTGTTGCCGACACCAGCCACGGTGCTGCGCGAACTGCGCGACACCGGCAAGCTGGACTACCCTGACCTTGCCGCACCGCAGCCCACCTGGGTGGCCTTGCTCGGGCGCAGCCTGAACCTGGACAGCACCCTGCGCGCCAGCCTCAGCGGCGCCCAGGCCGAAGCCTGGCGCGAGCAACTGGTAAACGCCGGCGTGCGCAGTACCCGCCTGGAAGTCGGGACGGCACCCACCGATGGCCTGCACCTTGAGCTGATCCGTTGAATGAGTCCCTCCATGCCCAACATTGACCGCCTGCTGATCCAGATCCTGCTGCTGGCCCTGCTCGGGGCCGGGCTGTGGGTGATGGCGCCTTTCATTTCGGCATTGCTCTGGGGCGCCATCCTGGCCTTCGCCAGTTGGCCGCTGATGCGCTTGCTCACCCGCGTGCTGGGCGGGCGCGAAACGCTCGCCGCGAGCCTACTGACCGCCGTGTGGATCCTGGTGGTGGCCTTGCCGCTGGTGTGGCTCGGCTTCAATCTGGCCGACCACATCCGTGATGCCACCGCGTTCATCCGGGACGTGCAGGTCGACGGCTTGCCCGACGCCCCCGACTGGCTGGGCAGCATCCCCCTGGTGGGGGAGCGACTGGTGCGCTGGTGGGATTCCATGGATCAACAGGGCGCGGCCTTGCTGGCCTCGGTCAAGCCGCACCTGGGGCAGGTCGGCAACTGGCTTCTGGCGCGCAGTGCGCAGATTGGCAGCGGCGCGTTGGAGCTGACCCTGAGCCTGGTGTTCGTGTTCTTCTTCTACCGTGACGGGCCGCGCCTGGCGGCCTTCGTGCTGCGCCTGTTGCAGCGGTTGATGGGGGAACGCGCCGAGTATTACCTGGACCTGGTGGCTGGCACCGTGCAGCGCGTGGTCAACGGCGTGATCGGCACTGCCGCGGCCCAAGGCTTGCTGGCTTTGATCGGCTTCCTGATCGCCGGTGTGCCGGGCGCCATCGTGCTGGGGCTGGTGACCTTCATGCTCAGCCTGATTCCCATGGGGCCGCCGCTGGCCTGGATACCTGCCACCGGCTGGCTGGTGTGGAAGGGTGAGTACGGCATGGCGGTGTTCCTCGGCCTGTGGGGCACCTTCATCATCAGCGGCGTCGACAACGTCCTCAAGCCGTACTTGATCAGCCGCGGTGGCAACCTGCCGTTGGTGATCGTGCTGCTCGGGGTGTTCGGCGGGCTGATCGCCTTTGGCTTCATCGGCCTGTTCATCGGGCCGACCTTGCTGGCGGTGGGCTATAGCCTGCTGCTGGACTGGAGCCGTAACGCGGGGCAGCAGACACCCCAGCGGTAGTCAGGCCAAGGCTCTCCATGCCGCCATCCTTGCGGGGTACCCGCGACGATGGCGGCTGCCGAAAAGGCTGATCTTTACGCACTCTTTATGCCCTGACCCCACCCCCCATCTCGTCCCTTTACGCTCCTCCCTCGGACAATTTCCCTAAAGCGGCCCATGCGCCGTACCAAGGGAGATGCGCACATGAACATGCTGGACGGGGTGTCACTGCTGCTGGCAGTGGCGTTGGCGATGTACCTGCTGGTGGCGCTGCTGCGCGCCGATCGCAGTTAAGGGGCGGCCATGCACAGTTACGACTACCTATTGCTGTTGGCGTTCTTCGCCATCGTGCTGCTGCCAGCACCTTGGCTCGGGCGCTTTTGCTTCAAGGTGATGGAAGGGCAGCGCACCTGGCTGACACCGGTGCTCGGCCCGCTGGAGCACGGTTGCTACCGCCTGGCCGGCGTACGCGCCGAGCAGGAGCAGAACTGGAAGCAATACACCCTGGCCTTGCTGGCCTTCAACCTGGTCGGCTTCGTATTGCTGTTCAGCGTGCTCCTGCTCCAGGGGTATCTGCCGCTGAACCCGCAGCAGCTGCCGGGGCAGGAGTGGACGCTGGCGTTCAACACTGCAGTCAGTTTCATGACCAACACCAACTGGCAGGCCTACAGCGGTGAAGCGTCGGTCAGCTACCTGAGCCAGATGATCGGCCTGACTGTGCAGAACTTCGTGAGCGCCGCCACCGGTCTTGCCGTGCTGGTCGCCCTGTGCCGAGGGATTGCCCGTCGCTCCACCACCACGTTAGGCAATTTCTGGGTCGACTTGACCCGCGCCACCCTCTACGTGCTGCTGCCACTGTGCCTGGTGCTGGCACTACTGCTGGTGTGGCAGGGCGTGCCGCAAACCTTCGCCGACTACGCCCACGCACTCACCTTGCAAGGCAGCGACCAGGCACTTCCCCTTGGCCCGGCCGCCAGCCAGATCGCCATCAAGCAACTGGGCACCAACGGCGGGGGCTTTTTCGGCGTCAACTCGGCGCACCCGTTCGAGAACCCCACAGCCTGGAGCAATCTGTTCGAGGTGGCATCGATCATCCTCATTCCGGCAGCGCTGGTGTTCACCTTCGGCCATTACGTCAAAGACTTGCGCCAGAGCCGGGCGATCCTCGCCTGCATGCTGGGCCTGTTCCTGATCGGCGGCGCTACGGCGCTGTGGTCCGAGCAACAGCCCAACCCTGCCTTGGAAAGCGCTCAGGTACAACAGACCGCGCCGCTCGAAGGCAAGGAAAGCCGCTTCGGCACCACCGCCTCGGTGCTATGGAGCGTGACCACCACCGCCGCCTCGAACGGTTCGGTCAATGCCATGCATGACAGCCTCAACCCGCTCACGGGCATGGTGGCCATGGTCAATATGATGGTCGGCGAGGTGATCTTCGGCGGCGTCGGCGCAGGTCTTTACGGCATGTTGCTGTTCGTGCTGATCGCCGTGTTCCTGGCGGGCCTGATGATCGGTCGCACGCCAGAGTACTTGGGCAAGAAGCTCCAGGCGCGGGAGGTGCAACTGCTGGTGGCGACCTTGCTGGTGATGCCGGTGGGTGTGCTGGTGCTCGGCGCCATCACCGCGAGCCTCGCCGGGCCTGCCAGTGCCGTGACCAATCCCGGTGCCCACGGCTTCAGCCAACTGCTTTATGCCTACACCTCCGGCACCGCCAACAACGGTTCGGCCTTCGCCGGTTTCGGTGCCAACACGCCGTACCACAACCTGATGATCGGCCTGGCCATGCTTATCGGCCGCTTCGGCTACATCCTGCCGGTGCTCGCCTTGGCTGGCAGCCTGGCAGCGAAGAAGAGCGCGCCCCAGGGGCTGAACAGCTTCCCCACCCATGGCCCGCTGTTCGTGGTCCTGCTGCTGGTGACCATTGTGCTGGTCGGTGGCCTGACTTTCCTGCCGACCTTGGCCCTCGGGCCGATTGCCGAACACCTGAGCCTGGGCTTCTGAGGACCTCCCATGAACATGCCTATTCCTGATGTCAAAGCCAACCGCACCGCCGTGGACCAGACCCGCTTCGCCGCGCTCTGGCGTCCGGCCCTGGTCCAGGCTTTCGTCAAGCTCGACCCCCGCCAACTCAAACGCTCTCCGGTGATGTTGGTGGTCGCCCTGACCGCGCTGCTGACCACACTGCTGTGCTTCGTCCCCGGCAGTGGCGTGGGGACCGGCGTAGCCCTGCAGATCGCCCTGTGGCTGTGGTTCACCGTGCTGTTCGCCAACTTCGCCGAAGCCTTGGCCGAAGGCCGTGGCAAGGCCCGTGCCGACAGCCTCAAGGCCGGCAGTCAGGGCCTGACCGCCCAGCGTCGCACCGTCGATGGCCGCTTCGAGACCGTGCCCGCCACCCAGCTTCGCAAGGACGATGTGGTCAAGGTCGTTGCCGGCGAGTTGATCCCCGGTGACGGCGAGGTGCTCGAAGGCATCGCTGCGGTCAACGAGGCGGCCATCACCGGCGAGTCGGCCCCTGTGATCCGTGAGTCCGGCGGCGACCGCTCGGCGGTGACCGGCAACACCCGCCTGGTTTCGGACTGGCTGTTGATCCGCATCACCAGCAACCCCGGCGAGTCGACCCTGGATCGCATGATCGCCTTGGTCGAAGGCGCCAAACGCCAGAAGACCCCCAACGAAATCGCCCTGGATATCCTGCTGATTGGGCTGACGTTGATCTTCCTGATCGTGGTGGTGACGTTACAGCCGTTCGCCCATTTCTCGGGTGGCAGCCTGCCGCTGATCTTCCTTGCTGCGCTGTTGGTCACGCTCATCCCCACCACCATCGGTGGCCTGCTCTCGGCCATCGGCATCGCCGGCATGGACCGCCTGGTGCGCCTTAACGTCATCGCCCGCTCCGGCCGTGCGGTGGAGGCGGCGGGTGACGTGCACACGCTGATGCTCGACAAGACCGGCACCATCACCTTCGGCAACCGTCGTTGCAGTGCACTGCATGCCGCGCCCGGCATCACCGCGCGGGAACTGGGGGAGGGCGCGTTGTTCGCCTCGCTTGCCGACGACACTGCCGAGGGCAAGTCGATTGTCGAATACCTACGTCAGCAACAGGCGTTCATCGAACCTTCGGCCAACCAGTTCGAAGCCATTGCCTTCAGTGCCGAGACGCGGCTCTCGGGTATCGACTTCCAGCAACGCTGCTACCGCAAGGGCGCGGTCGATGCGGTGTTGGCCTTCGTCGGCCTGCAACGCCTGGAGATGCCCACGCCGCTGGCCCGTGAAGTCGAGCGTATCGCCCAGAGCGGTGGCACACCGCTGCTGGTGTGCATCGACAAGCGTTTGCTGGGAGTGATCCACCTCAAGGATGTGGTCAAGCCCGGCATTCGCGAGCGTTTCGCCGAGCTGCGCAAGCTGGGGATCCGTACGGTGATGGTGACGGGCGACAACCCGCTGACCGCCGCTGCCATTGCCGCCGAAGCGGGGGTCGACGATGTGCTGGCCGAGGCCACGCCGGAGAAGAAGCTGGCGCGCATCCGCCAGGAACAGAACGACGGCCGTCTGGTGGCCATGTGCGGGGACGGCGCCAACGATGCCCCCGCCCTGGCCCAGGCTGATGTCGGCATGGCCATGAACGACGGCACCCAGGCCGCGCGCGAGGCGGCCAATATGGTCGATCTGGACAGCGACCCGACCAAGTTGCTGGACGTGGTCCAGGTGGGCAAGGAGCTGCTGGTCACCCGCGGTGCGCTGACCACGTTCTCCATCGCCAACGACGTGGCGAAGTACTTTGCCATCCTGCCGGCGCTGTTCGCCGTGATCTACCCGCAGTTGGGCGTGCTCAACCTCATGCAACTGCAGAGCCCGCAGAGCGCGATCCTCTCGGCCATCGTGTTCAACGCGCTGATCATCGTCGTGCTGATCCCGCTCGCACTGCGCGGCGTGCGCGTCCAGGCGGCGAGCGCGGCCCACCTGCTGCGACGCAACCTGCTGATCTACGGTGTGGGCGGCATCATCGTGCCGTTTGCCGGGATCAAGGCGATCGACCTCTTGCTCAACGCTTTGCACCTGGTTTGAAGGAGATGGACATGACCACTTACCTGCGCCCGGCCCTGAGCCTGGCCCTGCTGATGACCCTGGTCACCGGCGCGCTGTATCCCTTGGCGGTGACCGGCATCGCCCAGGTCGCCTTCCCTGAGCAGGCCAATGGCAGCCTGGTACGTGACGAGCAGGGGCGGGTGCGCGGCTCGGCCTTGATCGCCCAGGACTTCACTGGCGATGCCTGGTTTCACTCGCGCCCGTCGGCCGGCGCCTACGCCACCGTTGCCAGCAGCGCCAGCAACCTCTCGCCGAGCAATCCGGCCCTGGCCGAGCGGGTCAAGGCCGAGGCCTCTGCGCTCTATCAACCCCAGCAAGGCCCTGTACCCCTGGCCTTGCTGACCACCTCCGGCAGCGGCCTGGACCCGCACCTGCCGCCCGATGCCGTGGCCTACCAACTGCCCCGTGTGGCGTCGGCGCGGCAAGTGCCGGTGCAGCGCTTGCAAGCGTTGGTGGAAGCGTCCACCCTCCACCCATTGATCGGCCCGCCTGTGGTCAACGTGCTGGCGCTGAACCAGGCGCTGGAGCGCCTGGCCCCGATGCCCTCCGGCTCCTGAGCCTTATCGGAGCTGGCGAAGCCTGCGGCCTGCACAGCAGGCTCCAGGCTCTCTGAAATCGAAGGATGAAACATGAGTGACTCCGCCCGCGCCGATGCGCTCCTGGCGGGCCTGCCGCGCGAAGGTCGTGGCAAGCTCAAGGTATTTCTCGGCGCCGCCCCCGGCGTGGGCAAGACCTACGCCATGCTCCAGGCCGCCCACGCCCAGCAACGCCTGGGCGTGCAGGTGCTGGCCGGGATCGTCGAAACCCACGGCCGCGCCGAAACCGAGGCGCTGCTCGGCGGCCTGGCCCAGCAGCCCTTGCTGCGTACTGACTATCGCGGCGTGACCCTCGAGGAAATGGACCTCGACGGCCTGCTCAAGGCCGCCCCCACCTTGGCCCTGGTGGACGAACTGGCCCACACCAACGCCCCCGGCAGCCGCCACGCCAAGCGCTGGCAGGACGTGCAGGAACTGCTCGCTGCCGGCATCGATGTCTACACCACCGTCAACGTCCAGCACCTGGAAAGCCTCAACGACAAAGTCCGCGACATCACCGGCGTTCAGGTCCGCGAGACCCTGCCGGACTGGGTTCTGCAAGAAGCCTTCGAGCTGGTGCTGATCGACCTCCCACCGCGTGAGCTGCTCATGCGCCTGCGCGAGGGCAAGGTCTATGTGCCGGAGCAGGCGAGGGCGGCCATCGACGCCTACTTCTCCCAGACCAACCTTACCGCCCTTCGCGAGCTGGCCATGCAGACCGCCGCCGCTCAGGTCGATGCCGACCTCGCCCACGGCTACCGCCAGCGCGGTCAGGAGGCCCCGGCCCTGCGCGGGCGCCTGCTGGTGGGCGTGGACGGTGACGAGCAGGCCGAACGCCTGGTGCGCCATGCCAGTCGCGTTGCCCAGCGCCGCCACTTGCCTTGGAGCCTGGTGCACGTGGACAACGGCCGCCTGCGCGACGAGACCGCCCGCCAGCGCCTGCAGGCCGCCCAGCAACTGGCCGAGCGTCTGGGC
>NZ_VSJH01000002.1:158024-229167 GCF_008124495.1 Pseudomonas sp. CK-NBRI-02
GAGACCGCCCGCCAGCGCCTGCAGGCCGCCCAGCAACTGGCCGAGCGTCTGGGCGGCGAAGTGGTGGTGCTGCGTGCCGGCGAAGTGGCCCGCACCCTGATCCAGCACGCCAGCGAACGCCGGGCCAGCCTGGTGCTGGTAGGCCAGTCCCGCGATCGGCTGCGCCGTCGCTTGTTCGGCGCAGGCGTGGCCGCGCGCCTGCTGCGAGAAAGCCACGGCCTGGAAATCAACGTCCTCGACCGCGACACCCAACCCCGCACAGCACCCTCGGCGGTGCAGCGCGTGTGGGTCTGGCGCCATTACCTGCTGGCATTGGTGGCCACCGTGCTGGCAGCAGGGTTGTCGTGGGCGGTATCCAGTGTGCTGGCGCTGCCCAATATTTCCTTGGTGTTCCTCGCTGCCGTGCTGCTGGTGGCGGTGCGCAGCAGCCTGGGGCCGGCGCTGGCCTGCGCGGCGCTGTCGTTTCTCACCTATGACTTTCTGTTCATCCCGCCGAACTTCTCCTTCGCCATCCAGCGCGAAGAAGACGTGCTCACCCTGGTGTTCTTCCTGCTCATGGCGGGCCTCACCGGCAACCTCGCCGCCCGCCAGCGCCGTCAGTTGCAGGCCCTGCGCGAAACCCAGGCCGAGACCACGCAACTGCTGGACCTCTCACGTCGTCTCACCGTGGCCACGGACCGCCAGGCTGTGTTCAACGCCGCCGGCCAGCACCTGGGCGCCTGGCAGGACATGCAGGCCTGCCTGCTCGAGCGCAATGCTGAGGGCCTGCTGCAAGCCACCAGCAGCCACGAACCGCAACTGACCGACAACGAACGCGCCGCCGCCGAATGGGCCTGGCAGCACGGCCAGGCCGCCGGGCACGGCAGCGACACCTTGCCTGATGGGCGTTGGTGGTGGTGGCCGCTCGCGGTGGACGATCAACCCCTGGCCCTGCTTGGCGTGCGCCCACGCACAGGGGAGACCTTGAGCCCCCAACGCCGACGCCTGTTGATGTCTCTCGGCCAACCCCTGGCCCAGGCCCTGGCCCGCGCCCGCCTGGGCGAGCAACTGGAGGCCGCGCGCCTGCATGGCGAGACCGAACAACTGCGCAGTGCACTGCTGGCCTCTGTTTCCCACGACCTGCGCACCCCCCTGACCGCCATGCGCGGCAGTATCGACAGCCTGCTGGCCCTGGGCGACGCCATCCCCCCGGCCGATCGCCAAGAGCTGCTCGAAGGCACCCGTAACGAAGCCGAACGCTTGGACCGCTATATCCAGAACCTCTTGGACATGACCCGTCTCGGCCACGGCGGCCTCAAGCTCGCCCGCGACTGGGTCGCCCCGGCCGATATCGTCGGCAGCGCCCTCAACCGCCTGCGCGTGGTCCTGGCTCCGCTGCGCGTGCACACCGATGTGCCGCCCGAGCTGCCGTTGCTGTTCGTGCATGCGGCGCTGATCGAACAGGCGCTGGTCAACGTGCTGGAAAACGCCGCCCGTTTCTCGCCGGTCAACGGGCGCCTGGCGTTGCAAGTCTCTGAGCAGAACGAGCAACTGCACTTCGCCGTCAGCGACCAAGGCCCGGGCATTCCGGTGAGTGAGCGCGAGAAGATTTTCGACATGTTCTACACCGCAGCCCGCGGCGACCGGGGAGGGCAGGGCACCGGCCTTGGCCTTGCCATCTGCCAAGGCATGATCGGCGCCCACGGCGGGCAGATCCTCGTCGGCGACGGCATCGATGGTCAGGGCACCTGCATCACTCTATGCTTGCCGTTGCCTCCACAACCTGAGCCTGAAAGCGAAGCCCCATGAGTCAGTCCGCCACCCTGCTGGTCATCGACGATGAACCGCAGATCCGCAAGTTCCTGCGCATCAGCCTCGCCTCACAAGGCTACAAAGTCATCGAAGCCGCCACCGGCGCCGAAGGCCTCGCCCAGGCCGCGCTGAGCAAGCCGGACCTGGTGGTGCTCGACCTTGGCCTACCCGACATGGACGGCCAACAGGTGCTGCGCGAGCTGCGTGAATGGAGCACCGTGCCAGTGCTGGTGCTCTCGGTGCGCGCGAGTGAAGTACAGAAAGTCGACGCACTCGATGGCGGCGCCAACGACTACGTGACCAAACCTTTCGGCATCCAGGAATTCCTCGCCCGCATCCGCGCCTTGCTGCGCCAGACGTCCCAGGCCGACGCTGTCCAGTCGAGCGTAAGCTTCGGCCCCTTGGTGGTGGACTTTGCGTTTCGCAAGGTGACCCTCGACGGTGCGGAAGTAGCCCTGACCCGCAAAGAGTACGCATTGCTCGCCCAGCTCGCCGGCCACCCCGGCCGCGTCATCACCCAGCAGCAACTGCTCAAGGACATCTGGGGGCCGACGCATGTCGATGACACCCATTACCTGCGCATCGTCGTCGCCCACGTGCGGCAGAAGTTGGGGGATGATCCGACTGCGCCGCGGTTCATTATCACCGAAGCCGGCGTAGGCTATCGCCTGGTTGCCCCGGGGCCCTGACCGGTGCCGCTTCGCGCCCCAACGCGGCGCAAGGGCTGCAAAGCAGCCCTGAATCCAACAGCACCTTGACCTCAGCCCATCATGCCCAACTCCGCATCATCCATCAGCGCCTTCGCTAACGCCGCCAGATAGTGCGACGCCCATACCAACTGCGGCTTGTCGTCCATCACGCCTGTTAGGGTCATGTCCCGCACATACCCCATCAACTCCGAAGCCTGCTCGCGTGCGTGCTGGCACGAGATACCAGGCTCGATGCAAAACAGCGGCGCGGTCATGCCCTCGCCCTGGTAGAACTTCGTCCTGCCCACCGTTCTCGGCTCGATGTCCTTCGTGGTCATTGTTCGATCTCCCTGAAATGATCAGCGCCGCCCCGCAGGCACACCGCTGCCCAACAACGCAAAACCCCTGTGGGTGCGGATTCACTCGCGAATGGGCCGGCGCAGATAGCACATGGTTAAAGGCTTAAATGCAGCGTCTTAGGGTTGGACACGCAAGCCCAAAACCTGAATCGAAAGTGGGAGTAGCGGGATTGGATGGTGAGCTACGATCCGAATGGATTGAATTTGCGTTGAGGCTGGGGATCGTGCTTTGAGAAAGGGATAGCGAGATGGATCGAAGATCGTTTTTCAGCATGGCAACTCCTGTATTCCCGATAGTGCTGCACACGACCTGCTGTCAAACAGGTGGGTGGCAGCTGCGTATGGGTTGACAGACCGGTGGAATACAGGAAGACCGGCGCACGCGAACGTGCCCCACACACAGCCGCCATTGAAGGCCAAGCTATGCCCCTGCGTTCCGTTGCGGCCTGTCAAAGCCGCGTCGTTGAAGTGCAACGACTCGCCGAGACTAGAGCCCTGCCAGAGCACCCGCAACGGAAAAAAGGTGGCGGGAGTGTGTTTGGGAAATGGACTACGAGGAAGAGGGGGAATCTGATTTTTTCTACGGTTTCGGAGCATTTGGAAGAGCAGAGGATAGGTGAAGGGGCCGGCGATAGGCTGCTACAAAGCAGCAAGATTTAGCGTCCGCTTTGGGACGAAATCTCCAATCACGAGTGGCCGCTCTCGACCTATAGCGGCCGTTCGTGCAAAGCAGCAAACGGCCAGAAGCGGACAATCGCTGGAAGCTGCAGGCTTGCCTGATTCACGCCCGATGTGTGTAATCGTGATCGTTTTTACGCAAAGAGCACAGCATGCATCGCAGCACACTGACCTTTCAGAACACTGTTCGCCCCGGAACCTCGTCAAACGGCTGTACCACCGTTGAGCGCTGCTTTTCCGATTTTCGAATCGACGGGCGTTCCTTACTGGAAATTTTGGCGACCGCTGGTGGGGGGCACTCTGACTTCATGAGCGGTTTCGTATCGGGTTTTTCAGAACAGAATCTCCGGTTCGCCAATAGCCTGCTCCGATGCGAGCAGCCTGAAGTGGAACCTTATCGAGTGCTCATTTACATCTGCCCAGAGTGCGGCGACATCGGGTGCGGAGCCTACTCAGTGCAGATTCGCAGGCTGAGTACCGAGATTATTTGGGAGGCATTTGCGTACGAAAATGGATATGAAGAGCCTCGCGTGATCCCTGATCTTGGCCCATTTAGCTTCAGCTCAGCCCCGTATGCACGCGCTGTCAAAGCTGCGTCTGAGATGTGAATTGGCGGATGGATGAGACCGCCTCTTTTTGTCGCGTCTGCTTTGGGCGAACACATCACGTTCGTCGATGCCTCGTACGAGGAGCGTAACCCAAGAGCAGGCAGTCGAACTTAGCTCTCCAAGTGCCTGCACAAAGACTTGGTTTTGGGCACCGTCGACCAGGCAAGAACGGAACCCAGATCACCTTGATCGAAGGAATATTTGTGATGAGCCACCTTGGCAACGACTTGAGGGCCGATTTCGTTGAAGCACTTAAGGAGATCTCGACGCTGATGTCCATGGCATACGAACAGCTTGGCCCAGTACCGCAAGACCATGCATTAGCTCAAGCAGGCTTGGAGAACGGGGGTGAAATCGTTCTTGACTATGTCAATCACCACGAGGCTGGGTTAGCGTTCGAGCATCTGCTTTACATGATTGACGAACCACCGCTTGTTGTTTCTGAAAAGTGCATGGCCATTCTAGACCGAATCGCAAAGTCCTTGGAGATGCCATCCACGAGATGACTTAGGTTCACCTACCTGAACGTCAGCTTTGGGTCGATAACGGTCAGTCGTGACCGGCTGCTTTCGACCCATACCTGCCAGTCGCTTTCAGCAACTGCCGTCCCAAACCGCTTGATGGCGACACCACGCAATCGCCCTATTTTTCTGTTCTGCCATCCCTCTCCTGACAGTCCTTGTAGACCCGCGTCCTTTGTTGAGAAGATTTTCCGGTGATCCAGGCCTGTGAATTTGATAATGATGGACTTTTCTGTCGAGTTTCCCGAATTCTTGCTCCCGCGTTGCACACTGCGCCGCATACATTGCGGCGATGTAGCGGCGATTTTTACCGGACTTTCCCACCCGCAAGTTATTGCTCACTATGGTGTGTCTTTCGATAGCATCGAGGCGACCCACGAGCAAATGCTTTGGTACGACGCGCTGCTGGAGGAGGATCGAGGCATCTGGTGGGGTATCGCCTTACCGGGTCGAGACGAACTGATAGGTGCTTGTGGCTTCAATGATTGGTCTAAAGCCGATCGCAGCGTGGATATCGGCTATTGGCTGATGCCTGAAAACTGGGGCCAGGGGCTGATGCAGGATTGCCTGCTCGCCATCCTCCGCTTCGCCTTCGATACCCTAGGCGTGCACCGCATCCATGCAGATGTCGAGCCTGAAAACTCCGCCAGTACTCGCTTGCTGGAGCGCCTCGGCTTTGTGCTGGAGGGAACGTTGCGAGATGTGGAGTACAAGGGCGGGCGCTTCCTCAGCCTGCACCAGTTCAGTCTGCTGGCTACCGACCCGGCGGCGCTAGCGATGCTGATGGACGACACCCCAACGCTGCGTCCGGCACGTGAGGCGGATGCGCAGGCTCTGAGCGCCTTGGCCCGGCGCAGCAAGGCTCATTGGGGTTATCCCGAAGCTTGGATGAATGCGTGGGAGGGCGCGCTGACCATCCACTCTACGCAACTGACCGGCCATTATGCGGTGCTGACCGCAGCGGATGGCGCATTGTTGGGCTTCTATGGGCTGGAGCACGGCGAGGATGGCTGGCAGCTGGAGCATTGCTGGGTTGATCCCTGGGCCATGGGAAGAGGGCACGGACGGCGCCTGGTAGACCACGCCCTGGCTGTAGCACGCGGGCTGGGCGTAACCATTCTAGCGGTTGAGTCGGATCCTTCCGCCAGGGCCTTCTACGAGCGGCTCGGGGCCCGGCATGTGGGCGATGTATCGCGCCCGATCAATGGCGAGGCCCGAAGTCTTCCGATCCTTGAGTGGCGGCTTGGTGATTGACCTTCTTTGAAGAGCAAGGACGTACGCTTTGTGCAACCACATCTCGTACATGCCCTAGCACGCCTGGCGGACGTTGAAACGAAAGAAGCAAAACTCCGATAGGCAGAGCAAGGCCACCAAGGAGTGGAATGTCGAAAAGGGAGAAATTGGCACCGTCGAAAGCGACAACCAATTCCTGACTTGGAGACATGACATGACTGACTTCACCCCAACCCCAAACGAAGTGGCAGGCAAAGTAGTGCTGGTGACCGGGGCGGCTAGCGGCATCGGTAAGGCCATCGCCGAGCTTCTTCACGCTCGCGGTGCGAAAATCATCGCCGAGGACATCGACCCTGCAGTCAACGCGCTTGAGCGTCCTGGCCTGGTTCCCTTTGTCGCAGACATCACTGTCGATGGCTCTGCCGAGCAGGCAGTGGCGCTGGCTGTCGAGCAGTTCGGCAAACTGGACGTCTTGGTCAACAACGCCGGTCGCATTCTGTACAAACCCCTGATCGAGATGACCCGCGAAGATTGGGAATGGCAGATGCAAACCAACGTGACGGGTGCGTTTCTTCACTCCCGAGAGGCAATGAAGGAAATGATGAAGAACAAGAGCGGCGCGATCGTGAACATCGCTTCCTACGCGTCCTACTTCGCCTTCCCCGGTATCGCGGCCTATACCGCGTCCAAGGGGGCGCTGGCGCAATTGACGCGTACTCAGGCGCTCGAAGCGATCGAGCATGGCATTCGGGTCAATGCCATCGGCGTAGGAGATGTCGTTACCAACCTCTTGAACCACTTCATGGAGGACGGTCGCGGGTTCCTGCAGGAGCATGGCAAATCCGCGCCGATCGGCCGAGCTGCAGCGCCGCAAGAGATCGCCGAGATCGTATCCTTCCTGGCTTCCGAGCGCGCCAGTTTCATCGTCGGCTCGGTGGTCATGGCCGATGGCGGCATGAGTGTCCCGGTGGGTTGATCCTTGGCCTTCGAACGCGTTGTGCTGCATGGCCGGCACAACGCGTTCTCTTGCTACCAGACCCCACTCAACGGAGGCGTCATGACCGCACTTCGAAAATCCGACTTCCCTCTCATCGACGTTCGCCAGCATCTGGAAACCGGGCCCATCGTGCTCGTGACCTCAGCCTGGAACGGCGAAACCAACATCATGACCATGGGCTGGCACATGATGATGCAATTCGACCCTGCTCTTTTCGGCTGCTACATCTGGTCGGGAAACCACAGCTATGAGCTGATCCGCAATAGCCAGCAATGCGTGATCAATGTGCCCACCTTGGAGCTGGCTGACCAAGTGGTCGCGGTGGGCAACAGTACGGGCAGTGACGTGGAAAAGTTTGGCCAATTCGGTCTCACCGCGACGCCGGCCACTCGGGTTGAAGCGCCCCTGATTGCAGAGTGTTATGCCAGTTTCGAATGCCAGTTGTACGACTCGAAGCTCATTGGCGAATACGGTCTGTTTGTCTGGGAAGTCGTTAAAGCGCATGTCGACCGATCAGTGAAACAGCCGAAAACGCTGCACTACAGAGGGCGCGGTCAATTCATGGTGGCGGGGGAAACCCTGGACTTTCACCGGCGATTCCGTCCCCAGAATCTCTGAATGGCGTGCCCACTCGCTATTTGCGGTATTGAGTGGGCGTAACGCCAACCTCACGTTTGAACACCTGAGAAAAATGGCTTGGGCTGCTGTACCCGACCTCCAAGCCTATATCAATCACGCTCTGATCCGTTTCGACCAGGAGCTGCCGGGCTCTTGCCATTCTTAGCCTGATGAAGAACTGTGACGGCGAGTAACCAGCGGCCTTCTTGAACAGCCGGCTGAAGTGGTATTCGCTCATCCCCGCTATTTCGGCCAAGTGCCCGAGATGAAATTCCCCGGCCAGATTCGCCTCCATTGCCGACAGCACGCGGCGCAACTTGTAAGCGGGCAACGCGTTGCGGCGTACGATATCGTTCGCTGAGCTGTCCAGGTAGCTGCGGGCAAGGTGAATGGCGATGCACTGGGCCAGCCCTTGCAGATAAAGAGGGCTAGCCCTGTGTCCTGTCAGCTCCAGCCGAACCTGTTCCAGTAGAACGGACAACCCATCGTCACGCCCGCCCGACACTTCACGTAGGCGAACCGCTTCGACGGAGCCGCCCAAAACTTCATGAATGGCTTTATCCAACAGCGGAATGCCGAGGTAGATATGCATCACCTCGAAGGGTTCAGCGCCGTCCACTTTCCAACGCATCTCGTACGGCTGTGCCGAGGTCGTTAAAAAGAAATCACCTTTAGCGACGTGGCTGCATTGCCAATCGCCGTCAAGCTCACGCTCCTGCACGGCGGCATTCCCTGAAATGATCCACACCAGTAAAGGCTCGGCTACCGCAGGGACGATGAAGCTTTCTTCTTCACGCGCTCGGTTAAAGATCTGCACCAACATGTCCCGATCGGCTAGAACGTCTGAAGCGGCAAGCCGCTCACCGCGGATATACGCCTCCAAACCATGGGCTGAAGTCCGCTCTATAACATCCATGGGAATTGTCGCCTCATTCAGTAAGCCGGCTCGAACGAGCCATTTCGGGCATTGGTCTCACAGGGTGGGCTCGCATTTCAAGCCCAAGAGATTGGGCCAGTAAAGCTCGTTAGCGTTCCCGGAGGGATAATTCAGAAACCTCGCGCTGGGTGTGGGGCCTGAAGAGGAATGGTCGAAAAAAAGCCGGAATGTCTCCATTCCGGCCTGCGCTTCAACGTTCGGGATAGAGAATCATCCCAGCGTGATACAACACGTTGCCGCGAAACTCTCCGTCAGCAGTGAACCCTGTGTCATCCACATACTCGATGTGATCACCCTCCAGCCAGTACCGACCTTGGTACGCGCTTTGTTGCCCTGCGCGGGCTTCGTCATAGCGGCCGCCAGGCAAGAGTTCATGGCGAATGCGGCCGTCGGCCGTCACCCACATGCCAACGTATTTGTCTTGGTCTCCATATGGCTTGCCCATTTTCTTCCTCGCTCTCGTCAGGTCACTCAGAATGGACTTGCAGTTGGACGCACGATCAGTTCGCTGACATCCACATCCGCAGGCTGCTCTACCGCGTAGGCAATTGCCCGGGCAATGGCCGAGGCAGGAATGGCGATCTTGCGGAACTCGCGCATCGCCGTCCGTCCGCCTTCATCGGAAATGCTTTCGGCCAGTTCGGATTCGGTAACGCCTGGTGCAATGACCGTGACCCGGATATCACCACCCACCTCTTGGCGCAAACCCTCTGAAATGGCCCGTACGGCATATTTGGTGGCGCAGTACACCGCAGCTGTCGGGCTCACAGCGTAGGCTCCAATGGAGGCAATATTGATGATTTGGCCGGCGCGCTGTTGTTGCATGAGCGGCAGCGTTGCGGCAATGCCGTGCAGGACGCCGCGAATGTTGACATCAATCATCCGGTTCCACTCGTCGACCTTGAGCGCTTCGAGCTTCGAAAGCGGCATGACGCCGGCGTTGTTGATGAGAACGTCGACACGTCCATGCAATTCGATAGCGAAGTCGATAAAGGATTGCATGTCGTCCAGGCGGGTGACGTCCAGCGCAAGCACATCAGCTATACCGCCTGTCGAACGAATCTCCTTGGCAAGGGCTTCCAAGCGATCGGTGCGGCGGGCACCTAGAACCACGCGAGCGCCTTTGCTGGCAAGCAGGCGGGCTGTTGCTTCGCCGATACCACTGCTGGCGCCAGTGATCACGATGACTTTTTGTTCGATGCCGTGCATTTCCCCACTCCTGTCTATTGCTTAAGAGGCACCCGCCGATAGGCAGGTGGTGAAGCAAGCGTAAGAGGGCAGGGGTGGGCAGGGTTATGCGATTCCTACGCACGTCATGCACGATCCTGCATGAACACTATGCGGCAATGGTCTTGCCGGTCAGCGCATCCAATCCGCCGACAAAATTTCTCTACCGGCCCTGCGCGCGAGTGAATCTTTATAAGTCGGCCCGGCGCAGGAATGTGCAAAAGCCTCGCAGGAACCTAATAACGGCCACATCAGCGCCGCCTTAATCTGAGCCCAAGCAGAAAGCGAGACCGCTTCTGCCGCCGGCCATCAGAGCGACTGAGCCTGCAGTAAACAGGAGTCAACGTCACGCTTTGCACTGACAACCGGCAACGAATCCATTGCTAATTACGGAATCGCTGTCATGAAAACTGTTAACAAAATGATGATTGGAATCGCCTTGTCTGTTGTCAGCGCAGGTTCTATGGCGCTGCCAGCCAAAGAAATCGGCATTTGGAGTAATCAGCCCTGTAAAGAAGTGATGGCTCCACTTGTGGCTGAGGGCGGTGCGGACCGACTCAATGACCGCCGCGTGGCCGAGGACGGCGCGGACCGGCTCAATACCCGTCGTGTGGCTGAGGGCGGTGCGGACCGACTCAACGACCGCCGCGTGGCCGAGGACGGCGCGGACCGACTCAATGACCGCCGCGTGGTTGAGGACGGCGCGGACCGACTCAATACGCGTCGTGTGGCCGAAGGTGGTGCGGACCGACTCAATAGCCGTCGGGTGGCTAAAAACGATGCGCAGCGTGCCTTCTATGCCTGACGCCCATATCCACCCAACCAAGAGCCCGGCCCGCCGGGCTTTTGCATATGAAATATGTCGATCTAGCATCTACCCAAAAGGTGACTGACCCACCTATCCTCTGCAATCGGTACAGCCTAACGGGAGGTAAGGGTGGTGAGTGATCGGGACGAAGACCTGAAACGCCTAAGGGCCGAACTGGCATCTACCATGCAACGTTTCGCTCCGACATACGGCGTGTATCAGACGGCGATTGATCCGCTGCATTTCATACGCAGCGACACCCCAACCGATGTGATCCACACCGTGCATAAACCTGGGCTATGCATCATTGTGCAGGGCCGGAAACAGGTGCAGTTGTGGGACGAGAGCTATACCTACGATCCCCTGAACTACCTGGTCGTCTCTGTCACGCTGCCTCTAGCGGGTCAAGTGACCGAGGCGTCCCCAGAACAGCCCTATTTCTGCATCCGCCTGGATATCGATCCCGCAGTCATCGCTCAGCTGATAGCAGACGTCAGCCCTATTGGCGTGCCGAGCCAACAGCCCCACCGCGGGCTCTACCTGGACAAGGTCGATAGCTCGCTGCTGGATGCGATGTTGCGACTGGTACGCCTGTTGGACGCGCCATCTGACATCCCGGCATTGGCACCGCTAGCGCTGAGGGAAATATTCTACCGGCTGCTCAAAGGCCAGCAGGGCCAGCGTTTACATGAGATCGCCATCACCGATTGCCAGACCCACCGCGTCACTCGGGCCATTGAATGGCTGAACAACAACTATGCGCAGCCGTTGCACATCGATGAGCTCGCAAGTTACGTCAATTTAAGTAACTCCACGCTTCATCATCGATTCAAGGCTGTCACCGCCATGAGTCCTTTGCAGTATCAGAAACAACTTCGCCTGCAACACGCACGCAGGTTGATGATCTCAGAGGGGCTTGATGTTTCTACGGCTGGGTTCAAGGTGGGCTATGAAAGCCCGTCACAGTTCAGCCGTGAGTACAGCCGACTGTTTGGTGCTCCACCGAGCCGAGATATCGCAAAGCTTCGATCGCTCGGGTGAGCGCGGCTTGCCTTGGCTAACGCTATCCTGATGACGCTCGTTGGGTCCAGAGCCGCCGTGCCTGCATAGCCGCTATAGATCGAAAGCGGCCAGATGCGACCTTCTTTCGACCCATAGCATCGTCCGAAAATGGCCAAGTGCTCTGGATGGATGTCCACTTTGAGGCGGCGCCATCCGGAGCACTGTTGTGCCTCAGGCACGGAGCAACGCGTCGAGATCGCCTTTGTGATCGAGGCGTTTGAGGTCATCAAAGCCTCCCACATGAACTTCACCCACAAAGATCTGCGGCACGGTCCTGCGCTGGGATCGCTGCAGCATTTGCGCCAGATGGTTCGGCGATGCTTCGATGTCGATTTCCACGACACTGACCCCTTTCTGCGCCAACAGCCGCTTGGCACTAATGCAGTAAGGGCAGTGCTGGGTGGTGTAGATCGTCACATGGCTCATGGCAGTTACCCCTTAGTGCGCCGATGGTGGAAAGTCGATATCGGTCGTGGCGACATTGTTCAGGTAGTTGGTCAGGGTCAACAGCGTGACCTGAGCCACCACTTCCACGATCTTGCCATCGGTGAGGCCTGCTTCACGTGCTGCTGCGATTTGACCATCGCTCAATTGCCCGCGGCTTTCGGTAATCTGACGCGCCAGCGTGGCGACCGCGTTGAGTGTGCCATTGCGGGCCTGGCCGATGGCCTCATCGCTCAGGCCAGCCTTGGCACCGAAGAAGGCGTGCGCGGCGAGACAATAGTCGCAACCGTTGATTTGCGACGTGGCAAGCGCAACGACTTCACGCTCGGCGGCGTTCAGCGAACTCTTGCCCAAGGCTTGGGCGAGGCCCAGATAGCCATTGAGCGCGGCCGGGGAGTGAGCCAGGGTCTTGAAGGCGTTGGGAATGAAGCCGAGACCTTTTTGAATGCCTTCGAGGGCAGTGCGCGAGCCAGCAGGAGCTTGGTCCAGCGAGAGAGCAGCGATACGAGTCATGGTGGTTCTCCAGTAAGTTGATTAACGAGCTTGTCGATCAAGCTTGGAATCAATCCTAGAGACGTGGGCTATCTTCTTGGCTTCTGATCGTCGAATCTATGCAACAGATCGTCTAAATCTGGAGTGCGCCATGGACCGATTATCGACACTGCTCAAGCACTTCAACCTGCATGCGTCCACCTTTCACCAGGGTGGGTTTTGTGGAGTGACCCATTTCGATGGGCAGCAAAGGTTCGGGCATGTGCATTTGCTGCGATCAGGACGCCTGGCCTTCAAGGACAAACGCGGCCAGCCCGCCGAACTGACGGAGCCCAGCCTGATTCTGGCGGTGCGCCCGCAGACGCATCAGCTGCTGGCCAGCGAAGCAGATAACGCAGAGTTGGTTTGCGCCACCTTGCAGTTCGATGGCGGTGCCAATAATCCGCTGACCCTGGCTTTGCCGGATTTCATCATCAAGCCGTTGCGCGAATTGCAGGGCCTTGATGGCACCCTCGACTGGCTATTCGAAGAAGCCGTCGGCGATGAATGCGGACGGGATGTCATCCTCAATCGGTTGTTCGAGCTGATGGTGATTCAGCTACTTCGCCATCTCATCGCCAGCCGTAGCATCGCCTCGGGAATGATGGCCGGATTGGCCAATGCTCAGCTGTCCCGTGCGCTCGTGGGTATCCACAACGAGCCACAGCGCAATTGGTCCGTGGCGGAGCTGGCTGATCGCTCAGGGATGTCGCGCGCAAGCTTTGCTGCGCACTTTCGCCAGACCGTGGGTGTCACCCCGGCGGATTACCTGACGAACTGGCGAATCAGTCTGACGCAAAAACGTCTCCGGGAAGGTCGCCCCATTGCCCTGATTGCCGATGAGGTCGGCTATGAAAGCCCGTCAGCGTTGGCCCGTACTTTTCGCCGCAAGGTGGGGGCAAGTCCGAAGCAGTGGTTGCAGCAGACCACGGCATGATACGTGGTCGCGTGCCGTATCGGTTGTGGCAGTCCAGCGCGGTTTACGCTCCGTGTGGGGCAGTGCGCAAGTGCTCTCGCATAAAATCGATGAACGCCTTTGTCCGTGCTGAACGTCGTCGCTCATGGCTGAATACGGCGCTCACAGGCAGGGCAGTGGTCGGATAATCATCGAGCAACGTACGCACGAAGCCTTGTTTGACCTCTTCTGCGAACAGCCATTCGGGCGAGAGGGAAATACCCAAGCCACTGAGGACCATCTCACGAATGGCCTCGCTGCTGTTGCTGGTGACGTTGCCTCTGATGACGATATCGAGCGGCTCACCGTCACGGATGAAGCGCCAACGGTCGTAATGCGTGAGCAAGGTGAAGCCGATGCAGTTGTGACTCGCCAGATCACTCGGCTCCAGTGGCAGGCCGTGGCGTTGCAGGTAGGCGTGTGAGGCGTACACTCGCCGGGTACTGCTGCCAAGGGGCACGGCTACCAGGCCCTCGCTCTCCACCACGCCGATCCTGATCGCCAGGTCGATGTTTTCCATGAGCAAGTCTTCATTGTGATCGTTTAGCCGCAAGTCGATCTGCACATCCGGGTAGCGCTGCAGAAAACGGCCGATAACTGGTGCAATGCACAACCTTCCGTAGCTGACCGGCGCGGCAACGCGCAGCGGCCCGGCAACCTGTTCCTGGCCGCTGGCAAAGCTGCGCTTAGCGGTTTCGAGGTGTCCGAGAATTTCCTGGCAATGGCTGTAGAAGCGTTGTCCCTGGTCGGTCAATGCCAGGTGCCGGGTGCTGCGAGTGAACACGGGGCCGCCCAGATGCTGCTCCAGTGCGCGGATCTGCTTGCTTACCGCCGGCTGTCCCATGTTCAGCTCGCGAGCGACTGCCGAGAAGGACCCACGCTCCACGACGCGTACGAAGATGTGCATGGTGTGAAATAGGTCCACCGCCATTAGCCCTCTTTAGGGAATAAATGATATGCAACTTTAGACTCTTATCGGAATGAAAGAGGAGGAGCAACCTGTCACTCGTCACACTTAATCAGAGGCTTCCATCATGAATCAGACCATGCTTGCCGCCATCGCTGAATCCGCTCAGGCACCCTTGGCTGTGCGGCGTATCGCTCGCCCGGTTCCCGGTCAGGGAGAGGTCCTTGTCAGCGTTCACGCCGCTGGAGTCAACCCACTCGACACTAAGATCGCAACTGGCGCAGCAGCACACGCCCGGCAGGCGCTACCGGCGGTGCTCGGTCTGGACTTGGCCGGTACGGTCGTCGAGCTGGGTGAGGCGGTCGAGGGCTTCACGCTTGGCCAGGAGGTCTTCGGTATGGCCGGCGGAGTCGGTGGCGCTCAGGGCGCCATGGCCGAATACATCGCTGTTGACGCCCGGCTTATTGCCCCGAAGCCGCACGCGCTAGGCATGGGCGAGGCAGCTGCTTTGCCCCTGGCATTCATCACCGCTTGGGAAGGCTTGGTGGATCGCGCCAACGTCCGCAGTGGGCAGCAGGTGTTGATTCATGGTGGCGCAGGTGGCGTTGGCCAAGCGGCTGTCCAGCTGGCCAAGGCCCGTGGAGCCAAAGTTTACGCCACAGGTTCGGCGGCGAGCCTCGACTTCATACGCTCACTGGGGGCGATAGCGATCGATTACCAAGCGCAAAGTGTGGAGGCCTATGTCGAGGAACATACCGCCGGAGCAGGTTTCGACATCGTCTATGACACCGTTGGTGGCAGCACGTTGGATGCATCATTCAAGGCGGTGAAGCCTTACACAGGGCACGTTCTGAGTTGCCTCGGCTGGGGGCAGCATAGCCTCGCGCCGCTGTCGTTCAGAAGCGCCACGTATTCGGGCGTGTTCACCCTGACACCCTTACTTACCGGCATGGGCCGCGAACACCACGGGGCCATCCTGCGCCAGGCAGCTGCCCTGGCTGATGCTGGGCAACTGACGGTCCGGGTGGATCAGCAACGCTTTGGATTGGACACTGTCAACGACGCATTTCGCCAAGTCGCGCAAGGGCGTGGCAAGGGCAAGACGATAATCCAGTTGGTGAACGAATAGAGCCGAGGCTGCTCAAGGCTTTGCACCGTTTCGCGCAGGGAACGGTATGCCGATCGGTGGGCTGGCCGGTACAAGGTGCCGATGAGCCTACAAGCACGACCGGGGCGTCAATGCCGCCCCGGTTCGGTCCCTCTCGATTACTTCAGGTGTTGCTTGATCGCCTGGGCAGCCTGGTCCAATGCACTGCGGGTTCCAGGCACCTGGCTGAGTACGTTGAGCAGGCCGAAGTCGTGGATCATGCCGTTGTAACGCACGGCGGTCACCGGTACACCGGCAGCCTCCAGCTTGCGGGCATAGGCTTCGCCTTCGTCGCGCAGCACGTCCATCTCGGCGGTCTGCACCAATGCTGGCGGTAAGCCTTTCAACTGATCCAGGCTGGCGCGCAGTGGCGATGCATGGATGTCGTTACGCTGCCTCGGATCGGTGGTATAGCTGTCCCAGAACCACTGCATCATATTGCGGGTCAGGAAGTGACCTTCAGCGAACTGGTTATACGAGCCGTTGTTGAAGTTGGCGTCAGTCACCGGCCACAACAAGGCTTGGAACCGCAGCTTGGGCGTGCCGGCCTCCTTGGCTTTGATCGCGACCACCGCCGCCATGTTGCCACCGACACTGTTGCCTACCACCGCCAGGCGGCTGCCATCGACACCAATCTGTTTGCCATTCTCGGCAACCCAGCGGGTGGCGGCGTAAGCCTGGTTAATGGCCGTGGGGAATTGGGCTTCCGGCGACGGGGTGTAGTCGACATAGACCGCTGCTGCACCGGAGCCGACCACCAGGTCGCGGATCAGGCGCTCGTGCGTCGGGTAGTCACCCAACACCCAGCCACCTCCGTGGAAGAACATGAACACAGGCAGTTCGCCTTTCGCGCCTTGTGGCCGTATCACGCGGATCTCCAGCGCCTGGCTGTCGACCTGAATGCTGCGGCGCTCGATTTGGATACCGGAGACATCCACTTTCACGCTGGCCTGGGCGCCAGTGAGCACGCCGCGGGCATCTTTCGGGGACAGGGTTTCCAACGGTTTACCGCCACCCGCGGCTAGGGCCTGCAGGAAGCCTTGAGTGGTGGTTTCAACACCGGGGCTACCAGCGGCGAAGGCGCTATTGACGGCGAGGGCGAGCAGGCCGGCGGTGAGGGTGCGGGACATTTTCATGGTCAAGTTCCTGGGACGCTGGAGTCATTAGTTCTGGTTGGCGGAGGTGGTGGGGCGCAGGTAACTGATTTTCTGCAGCTTGCCGTGGCTGTCGCGGTAGGTGAGGGTGGCGGTGCTGGCGTAGCTGGCGGTGTTGGCCGGCGCGTCTACAGCGATCACTCGAGCGATGTCCAAGTTCATGCCGTAGTGGTAGGGGGTGGCGCTCTGGGCAAAGGCGCCGACGCTGGTGCCAAAGGTCAGGGTGGCGATGGCGAGTGCTTTGCTAAAAGTCATGATGATTCTCCGTGAGCGTGGATATTGGGATCAGCGACTGCTTGCTGCGTGGGTTTATTTTGCGTCTGAATAGTTAGCGCGCAAAATATATTTGCGCTATTGTTCTCATTGAACAATCGCATCACCCAACCCACGGTGTGAAAGCGTCCCGCAGTCAGGCAGAAATGACCGCCGGATGGCGTTGGTGGTCAGTACCGAGGGCCGCCTGTCAGCCACGCAGAGCGCGCTAGCGAGCATGCAGCAGAAGGGAAGGAGAGCGGCGTATCAGCGCCATGCTTCAAAAGCATTTAAAGGCGTGGCTTACCCTCTGGGAACCCATCGGGCGCCACGCCAATTACAGAGTGAGAGAACATAGAGAAAATAGGGTGAACTTCCGTGTACACGGGAAACGTTTACAAGCCCAGATCGGACAAGCTTGGGTGATCGTCTGGACGACGGCCCTGAGGCCAATGGAACTTGCGCTCGGATTCCTTAATGGGCATGTCATTGATGCAGGCATAGCGGTTGATCATCAGACCGTCATCACCGAACTCCCAGTTTTCGTTACCGTACGAGCGGAACCAGTTACCAGAATCGTCGTGCCATTCATAAGCATAGCGAACGGCCAGGCGGTTCTCGGTGAATGCCCACAGCTCCTTGATCAAACGGTACTCATGTTCTTTGGCCCATTTACGAGTCAGGAAATTCTTTGCTTGCTCACGGTTAAATGCAAATTCAGCGCGGTTACGCCATTGGGTATCAAGGGAGTAAGCCAGAGAGACTTTTTCTGGGTCGCGGCTATTCCAACCATCTTCGGCCAGACGTACTTTGAGAATGGCGGTTTCACGTGTGAATGGCGGTACGGGCGGGCGTACTTCGTTATGAGCGGACATTTTAATTCCTCGCTTACTGGGCTGGTATCGCCCGCCTACTGGCGATTAACGATTCAGCAGTTGCTGTGCAATGGCTTTTGCATCAACTGCTGATCGGCTGTCACCAAGTAAATGGGCAACGGTGATGGCGCCGTCGATCAGAATCAGAAATTGGCGCGCACGCGCCTCTGGATCATCGAAGCCATATTCTTTACAGAGAGAGAGCACAAACGCTTTTACGTTTTCTTTGTGCTCTTTATCCACACGTCGTACTGGATCTTCTGGGTCGCCTGTTTCACCGGCGGTATTAATGAATGCGCATCCTCTGAAATTTTCAGAGGCGAACCAGTCGCAAAGCACATCAAACATGCGTAGCAGCTTGTCTGCTGCTGAATCGGCTTTATTTACTTCCGACTCGAACCATCGCATCCAGTTTCTGTCGCGGCGCTTTAAAATTTCTATTACGAGCGCCTCCTTAGTGCCGAAATAGCGGTAGATACTCTTGCGAGCGACACCAGATGTCTTTACTAAAAGATCCATTCCGGTTGCGGCAATTCCGCCGCGATAGATCAAGTCTTCCCCGATCTTCAATAGCCGCTCTTTAGTGTCGTTACTATTTTCGCTGTTCATGTCGGCAATGGTAGAACGATCGTTCTCCATGGTCAATACCCTCGCTACAGCAGTTTCAAAGAAAAATAAAATATGCTTGATTTACAAGCGCTTATACAACGTTATCTGGCTCGATAGGATATAGAGATGCCGTTCAGGACGGTGCGCCTGACGGATGCTGGTGAGGTTTACGTACGTTTTGCGCGTGGGGCTCTTTCAAAACCCAGGTGCAGGCGAGACCTCTCCTGCACTTAGCCATTAAAACGCGCGTAACAGGTCCGTCCTGGCCCCTAAACCTCCAAAAACGCCGCCTCCAGCAACTGCTTCGTATACGCATGCTGCGGCGCATGAAAAATCGTCTGCGCATCCCCCTGTTCAACCACATGCCCATGTTTGATCACCATCAACTGATGACTCAACGCCTTCACCACCGCCAGGTCATGACTGATGAACAGGTACGTCAGGTTGTACTTGTGCTGCAGATTCCTCAGCAACTCCACCACCTGCCGCTGTACCGTGCGGTCCAGCGCGGAGGTGGGTTCATCCAGCAGAATCAACGCAGGCTTCAACACCAGCGCGCGGGCGATGGCGATGCGTTGGCGTTGGCCGCCGGAGAATTCGTGTGGGTAGCGGTGTCGGGTGCGGGGGTCCAGGCCGACTTCCTCCAGCGCGGCAATGATCGCCGCTTCCTGTTCTGCAGGGGAGCCGATGCGGTGAATACGCAGGCCTTCGCCGACGATGTCGGCCACGCACATGCGGGGGCTGAGGCTGCCGAAGGGGTCTTGGAACACGACCTGCATTTCCCGTCGCAGGGGGCGCACGTCTTTCTGGCTGAGGCCTTCGAGGTTCTGGCCGTGGAAGCGGATGCCGCCGCGGCTGGCGATCAACCTCAAGATGGCCAGGCCCAGGGTGGATTTGCCGGAGCCGCTTTCACCCACGATGCCGAGGGTCTGGCCCTGAGGCAGGCTGAAGTCTATGCCGTCCACGGCTTTGACGTGGTCGACGGTGCGGCGCAGCAGGCCTTTCTTGATGGGAAACCACACGCGTAGGTCTTCGACTTCCAGCAAGGGGTCGCCCACGGGGTTGTGGGCGGGGGCGCCGCTGGGTTCGGCGTTGATCAGCATTTGGGTGTAGGGGTGCTGCGGGGCTTTGAATAGGGTGGTGCAGTCGGCCTGTTCGACGATCTTCCCACACTGCATCACGCACACGCGGTGGGCGATGCGTCGCACGAGGTTCAGGTCGTGACTGATCAGCAGCAGGGCCATGCCCAGGCGGGCCTGCAGCTCCTTGAGCAGGTCGAGGATCTTCAACTGCACGGTGACGTCGAGCGCGGTGGTGGGCTCGTCGGCGATCAGCAGCTCGGGCTCGTTGGCCAGGGCCATGGCGATCATCACGCGTTGGCGCTGGCCGCCGGACAGCTCGTGGGGCAGGGCCTTGAGGCGCTTGTGCGGGTCGGGGATGCCGACCATCTCCAGCAGCTCCAGGGTATGGGCAGTGGCCTGCTTGCCGGTGAGGCCTTTGTGCAGCAGGAGGATTTCGTTGACCTGCTTTTCGATGGTGTGCAGCGGATTCAGCGAGGTCATCGGCTCTTGGAAGATCATCGCGATGCGGTCCCCGCGGATGCGGCGCATGGGCTTTTCACCGAGCTGCAGCAGGTCCTGGTCGTTGTAGCGGATGCTGCCGCTGGGGTGGCGCGCCAGGGGGTAGGGCAACAGGCGCAGGATGGAATGCGCGGTGACGGACTTGCCCGAGCCGCTTTCGCCGACCAGGGCCAGGGTCTCGCCCTTGCGGATGTCGAAACTGATGCCATCGACCACGCGATGCACGTGTTCACCGGTGACGAACTCCACCGAGAGGTCGCGCACTTCGATCAGGTTGTGTTCGCTCATGTCATTTCCTCGGGTCGAAGGCATCGCGGGCGGATTCGCCGATGAACACCAGAAGGCTCAGCATGATCGCCAGCACGGCGAAGGCGCTGATGCCAAGCCACGGTGCCTGCAGGTTGGACTTGCCTTGGGCCACCAGCTCGCCGAGCGAGGGGGCGCCCGGTGGCAGGCCGAAGCCGAGGAAGTCCAGGGCAGTGAGGGTGCCGATGGCACCTGTGAGGATGAACGGCATGAAGGTCATGGTGGAGATCATGGCGTTGGGCAGGATGTGCCGGAACATGATCGGGCCGTCGCGCATCCCCAGGGCACGGGCGGCGCGCACGTATTCCAAGTTGCGCCCGCGTAGGAACTCGGCGCGCACCACGTCCACCAGGCTCATCCACGAGAACAGCAGCATGATGCCCAGCAGCCACCAGAAGTTGGGCTGTACGAAGCTGGCGAGGATGATCAACAGGTACAGCACCGGCAAGCCCGACCAGATCTCCAGGAAACGCTGGCCGGCCAGATCCACCCAGCCGCCATAGAAACCCTGCAGGGCGCCGGCGATGACGCCGACGATGGAGCTGAGCACGGTCAGCGTCAGGGCGAACAGCACCGAGACGCGGAAGCCGTAGATGACCCGGGCCATCACGTCGCGGCCCTGATCGTCGGTGCCCAGCCAGTTGTCCGCCGAGGGCGGTGCCGGGGCCGGGACCTTGAGGTCGTAGTTGATGCTCTGGTAGCTGAACGGGATGGGCGCCCACAGCACCCAGCTGTCCTTGGCCGCGAGCAGTTCGCGAATGTAGGGGCTCTTGTAGTTCGCTTCCAAGGGGAATTCGCCGCCGAAGGTGGTCTCCGGGTAACGCTTGAAGGCGGGGAAGTACCACTGGCCTTCGTAGCGTACGGCGATGGGTTTGTCGTTGGCGATCAGTTCGGCGCCCAGGCTCAGGCCGAACAGCACGATGAAGATCCACAGTGACCACCAGCCGCGGCGGTTGGCCTTGAAGCGCTCGAAGCGCCGGCGATTGAGAGGGGAGAGTGCCATGTCAATGCTCCCGGCTGGCGAAGTCGATGCGGGGGTCGACCAGGGTGTAGGTCAGGTCGCCGATCAGTTTCACCACCAGCCCCAGCAGGGTGAAGATGAACAGGGTGCCGAAGACCACCGGGTAGTCGCGGTTGATCGCTGCCTCGAAGCTCATCAGGCCCAGGCCGTCGAGGGAGAAGATCACCTCGATGAGCAGAGACCCTGTGAAGAAGATGCCGATGAACGCCGAGGGGAAGCCGGCGATCACCAGCAGCATGGCGTTGCGGAACACATGACCGTACAGCACCCGCGAGCGGCTCAGGCCCTTGGCCTTGGCGGTGACCACGTATTGCTTGTTGATCTCGTCGAGGAAGCTGTTCTTGGTCAGCAGGGTCATGGTGGCGAAGTTGCCGATGACCAGCGCGGTGATCGGTAGCACCAGGTGCCAGAAGTAATCGAGGATCTTGCCGCTGGTGGAGAGCTCGTCGAAGTTGTTGGAGGTCAGTCCGCGCAGGGGGAACCAGTCGAAGTAGCTGCCGCCGGCGAACAGCACGATCAGCAGGATGGCGAACAGGAAGGCGGGGATGGCGTAGCCGACGATGATTGCCGAACTGGTCCAGACATCGAAGTGGCTGCCATGGCGCACGGCCTTGGCGATCCCGAGCGGGATCGACACCAGGTACATGATCAGCGTGCTCCATAGCCCCAGGGAGATAGACACGGGCATCTTCTCGGCGATCAGATCGATGACCTTGGCATCGCGGAAGAAGCTCTCGCCGAAGTCCAGGCGGGCGTAGTTCTTGATCATGATCCACAGGCGTTCGGGCGCCGACTTGTCGAAACCGTACATGCGCTCGATTTCGGCGATCAGGGCCGGGTCCAGGCCTTGGGCGCCACGGTAGTTGGAGCCGGCCACCGAGACTTCAGCGCCGCCGCCGGCGATGCGGCTGGTAGCGCCTTCGAAGCCTTCGAGTTTGGCGATCATCTGTTCCACCGGGCCGCCGGGAGCGGCCTGGACGATGATGAAGTTGATGATCAGGATGCCGAACAGGGTCGGGATAATCAGCAGCAGGCGACGCAGGATGTAGGCCAGCATGTCAGTTCGCCTCTTGCGCGGCTGCCGCTTCTTCGGCCTGGGCCTCGGCCGGCTTCGCACCGGGCTTGATCCACCAGGTGTTGATGCCGATGTCGTACTTGGGCGACACCTCAGGATGGCCGATGTGGTTCCAGTAGGCCACGCGCCAGGTCTTGATGTGCCAGTTGGGGATTACGTAGTAGCCCCACAGCAGCACGCGGTCCAGCGCGCGGGTGTGGGCGATCAGGCTCTGGCGCGAGTCTGCGTTGATCAACTGCTCGACCAGTTGGTCGATGGCCGGGTCGCGCAGGCCGATGAAGTTGCGGCTGCCTGGGTTGTCGGCGGCGGCGCTGGTCCAGAACTCACGCTGCTCGTTACCCGGCGAGCTCGATTGCGGGTAACCGCCGACGATCATGTCGAAGTCGCGCGAGCGCAGGCGGTTGATGTATTGGGAAACGTCGACGCGGCGGATGTTCAGCTCGATTCCAAGGTCGGCGAGGTTGCGCTTGAACGGCAGCAGGATGCGCTCGAACTCGGTCTGGGCTAGCAGAAACTCGAGGGACACCGGTTTGCCCTGGGCATCGACCATCTTGTCGTCGACGATCTTCCAGCCGGCTTCCTGCAGCAGTTTGTAGGCCTTGCGTTGTTGGTCGCGGATCATGCCGCTGCCATCGCTGACCGGGTTGCGGAAGGCTTGGGTGAAGACTTGCTCGGGGATCTTGCCGCGCAGGGGCTCGAGGATCTTCAGTTCATCCGGCCCTGGCAGGCCGCTGGCGGCCATCTCGGAGTTCTCGAAATAGCTGCCGGTGCGAGTGTAGGCGCCGTTGAACAACTGCTTGTTGGTCCATTCGTAGTCCAGCAGCAGACTCAGCGCCTCGCGCACCCGCACGTCCTGGAACACAGGGCGGCGCAAGTTGAAGATGAAACCCTGCATGCCGGTGGGGTTGCCGTTGGCCAATTGCTCGCGGATCAGCCGGCCTTCGCGCACCGCTGGGATGTCGTAGGCGGTGGCCCAGTTCTTCGCACTGGTCTCCAGCCAATAGTCGAACTGCCCGGCCTTGAGCGCTTCCAGTGCGACGGTGTTATCGCGATACGCGTCGTAGGTCATGACATCGAAGTTGTAGAAGCCGCGGTTGATCGGCAGGTCCTTGGCCCAGTAGTCCTTGACCCGCTCGTAGCGGATCGAGCGCCCAGCCTTGACCTGGGCGACCTTGTACGGGCCGCTGCCCAGCGGAATCTCCAGGTTGCCACGGTCGAAGTCGCGGCCTTCCCACCAGTGCTTGGGCAGCACCGGCAGCTGGCCGAGGATCAGTGGCAGCTCGCGGTTGTTCTTGTGCTTGAACTTGAACAGCACCCGCAGCGGGTCTTCGGCGATCACCTCGGCGACGTCGGCGTAGTAGCCGCGGTACAGCGGTGCGCCTTTGCTCATCAGCGCGTTGAAAGTGAACACCACGTCGTCAGCGCGCATCGGGTGGCCGTCGTGGAAGCGTGCCTCGGGGCGCAGGTAGAAGCGTACCCAGCCGTTGTCGGGGGCTTTTTCGATCTTCTCGGCCACCAGGCCGTACTCGGTGAAGGGCTCATCGAGGCTCTGGCGCATCAGGGTGTCGTAGATCAGGCCGATGTCGTCGGCTGGCACGCCCTTGTTGATGAACGGGTTGAGGCTGTCGAAACCGCCGAAGCTGGACTGGCGGAAGGTGCCGCCCTTGGGGGCGTCAGGGTTTACATAGGCGAAATGCTTGAAGTCCGCCGGGTATTTTGGCGGCTCGCCGTAGAGGGTCAGGGCGTGTTGCGGCGCGGCCATCGCCGGTAGGCTCAGGCAGGCCAGCAACAGGCTGCCGGCCAGCAGGCGCAAAGGGTGCGTTGGCATCATTGGGCTTTCTCCGAAGTCTTGAGCCACCAGCTGTTCAGGCCCAGGGTATAGGGCGGCGTGGTGACGAAGGCGAACCGGTTGCGGTAGGCCAGGCGGTGATTGTCGAGATACCAGTTGGGAATCATGTAGTACTGCCACGACAGCACCCGGTCCAGGGCGCGGGCCGCAGCGACCTGGTCGGCGCGGGTGCGGGCGGCGAGCAGGGTGTCGAGCAAGTGATCGACCACAGGGTCTTTCACACCAGCGTAGTTCTTGCTGCCCTTGACCGAGGCTTGGCTCGAGTGGAAGTACAGCCATTGCTCCAGGCCCGGGCTCAGGGTCTGGTTGAGAGTCATGAGGATCATGTCGAAGTCGAACTGATCCAGGCGCTGCTTGTACTGGGCGCGGTCGACCGTGCGCAGGTGGGCGTCGATGCCCATGCTGGCGAGGTTTTCCACGTAGGGCTGAAGGATGCGTTCGAGGTTCGGGTTGACCAGCAGCAACTCCATGCGGAACTGTTGGCCCTTGGCATTGACCAGACGCTGGCCATCGAGCTTCCAGCCGGCCTGGGCGAACAGCGCCAGGGCCTGGCGCAGGGTCTGGCGGCTGATGCCGCGCCCGTCGGTGTGGCTCACCGTGTAGGGTTCGGTGAACAGCTTGGGCGGCAGTTCGTCACGGAACGGCGCCAGCAGCAGCCACTCCTTGCCCTTGGGCAGACCGCTGGCGGCGAACTCGCTGTTGGGGTAGTAGCTGGTCGAGCGGCGGTAGGCACTGCTGAACAGGGCGCGGTTGGTCCACTCGAAGTCGAGCATCAGGCCCAGGGCCTGGCGCACCCGCGGGTCACTAAAGTTGGCCCGGCGGCTGTTCATGAACAGCCCCTGGGTTTGCGTCGGGATGCGGTGCGGGATCTGCGCCTTGATCACCTGGCCGCGGCGGATGGCCGGGAAGGTGTAACCGTTGGCCCAGTTCTTGGCCTGATGCTCGATGTAGATGTCGAACTCGCCGGCCTTGAAGGCTTCGAAGGCGACCGTGGCGTCGCGGTAGAACTCGTACTCGACACGGTCGAAGTTGTACTTGCCGCGGTTGACGGCGAGGTGCTTGCCCCAGTAGTTCTTCACCCGCTCGAACACCAGACGCCGGCCGGGCTGAACTTCGGTGATACGGTACGGGCCGCTGCCCAGCGGTGGTTCGAACGTGGTGGCCTTGAAGTCGCGGCCTTTCCAGTAGTGCTTGGGCAACACCGGCATCTCGCCCAGGCGCAGGATCAAAAGCGGGTTGCCGGCGCGCTTGAAGACAAAGCGGATGCGCAGCGGGCCGAGGATGTCCACGCGCTGCACTTCCTGCAGGTTGGTGCGGTAGATCGGATGGCCTTCCTTGAGCAGGGTGCGGTAGGAGAACGCGACATCCGCTGAGGTGATGGGGTGGCCGTCGTGGAATCGCGCCTCGGGGCGCAGGTTGAACACGACCCAGCTGCGGTCCTCGCTGTACTCAACGGAGCGGGCGATCAGTCCGTAGCTGGAGGTGGGCTCGTCTCCGGACGGATCGTACTGACCAGTGCCGACCATCAGCGGCTCATTAAGCTCGTTGACCCCGTACTGCAGGAAATTCGGCGTGGTGACCGGGCTCGAGCCTTTGAAGGTGTAAGGGTTGAGCGTATCGAAGGTGCCGAACGCCATTGCCCGCAACGTGCCGCCCTTGGGTGCTTGCGGGTTGACCCAGTCGAAATGGGTGAACGTGGCTGGATACTTGAGGGTGCCGAACTGCGCATAACCGTGGCTTTCGCTCACCGTTGCGGCAGCGGGAAGGCTCATGGCGAGGCTGAGTGAAAGCAACAGGAGGGGACGTATCAAGTCGGTGATCCGATCCAGGCAGCGTGGGGCGTTGGTCGGGCTACAGTAACAGCTTGTCTGGGATGGAAAAAGGGTGTCTGGCGCGGGGCTGGGCGCGGGGGAGTGTGACTGGATTTGTCCTCGGGGGCTGCTTTGTCACCCATCGCAGCGGCCCCAAGGCAATCGGATCAGTGCGACAGGTAGACGGTCAGCGTCTGGCCAGGCTTGAGGGCATGGCCGCTACGTGGATTCCAGCGCTTGAGATGCTTCATCTCGACGTTGAAGCGTTTGGCCACCGCATAGAGGGAGTCGCCCTTGCGGACTTTGTATTGAGTGGAACGCTGCTTGGAGGCCGCGACACGGTTGGCGGCTCCGCTCGATGGGTTGCCACCGCGCAAGGCGAGCACCTGGCCGGCCTTGAGGTGGTTGCCCGAGAGGCGGTTCCAACGCTTCAGGTCGCTCACCGACACGCGGTTGGCCTTGGCGATGGCGCCCAGGTTGTCGCCACGCTTGACCCGGTAGCTGCGGGTCGCCGCAGGTGCCTTGGTCTCGGCCAGGGCAGCCTGGAACACGGCCTTGTTCGGTTGCAGGCTGACCAGTTCCTCAGGCTTGAGGTTGGACAGGCTGTCGGTCAGCAATTGGGCCTTGGCGGTGGGCACCAGCAGCTGCTTGGGACCGTCCACGGTCATGCGCTTCTTGAAGGCCGGATTGAGCTGAATGAGCTCGTCCTCGTCGATGTCGGCGAATGCCGCAACACGCGACAGGTCCAGGCGATCGTTGATGGCCACGGCTTCGAAGTAAGGTTCGTTGGCGATGGGGCTGAGGCTGACGCCGTAGGCTTGCGGAGTCATGACCACTTGCGACAGGGCCAGCAATTTGGGCACGTAGTCGCGGGTTTCCTGGGGCAGCGGCAGGTTCCAGTAGTCGGTGGGCAGGCCCAGGCGCTCGTTGCGCTCGATAGCCCGGCTCACGGTACCTTCACCGGCGTTGTAGGCCGCCAGGGCCAGCAGCCAGTCGCCGTTGAACATGTCGTGCAGGCGGCCCAGATAATCGAGCGCAGCGTTGGTCGACGCGGTGATGTCGCGGCGGCCATCGTAGAAATTGGTTTGACGCAGATTGAAGTGGCGACCGGTCGAGGGGATGAACTGCCACAGGCCGACCGCATGGGCGCGGGAGTAGGCCATCGGGTTGTAGGCGCTTTCGATCGCTGGCAGCAGGGCCAGCTCCAGCGGCATGTCGCGCTCTTCGAGGCGCTCGACAATGTAGTGCAGATAGAGGCTGCCACGCTCGCCAGCGTTTTCCAGGAACGACGGGTTGCTGGCGAACCATAGGCGTTGCTGCTCGATGCGTGGGTTGACGTCGATGTTGTCTTGCAAGGCGAAGCCCTGGCGCATGCGCTCCCAGACATCCTGGGGGGCTTGCTCGGCTTTCTTGACCATCAGCGGGGCAGGCTTGTGCTTGACGCGCGTCTGGTAGCTTGCGCGAACGCTGTCGGATTCGTCGAGCTGACGGGTGCTCTGGCAGCCCACCAAGGTGGCGGCCAGAGCCAGCGCGCTGATTTGGGCCAGACGCGTCAGGGCGACGGAATGAGAGGTTCTGCGGCTACGGGAAGACATCGGCTGGGACAGGTTTCCGGGCGAAAAATTTCGGCGATTCTAGAAACCGGTCCCCCCCGGGTCAACCGTTGACAACGGGTTGCGATATATCTTGGGGTTATCAGAAGGTGTCTTTCCAAGACCTCAAGGCAGCAAAAACAGAGGCTTGGCTTGTATTGGAATGTCCCTTCCATTCGTCTGCTTTTTGTTTAACTGATGTTTCAGCCGTGCGAAGAAAGGGATTGGTGAGCCGTTCCAGACCGATGGTCGAGGGCAAGCTGATGCGATCTTCATCGCGCAACCGGGTAACGTCGGCAAATCGTTGGGCAACGTGCAGGTTTTCCGGCTCCACGGCCTTGGCGAAACGCAGGTTGCTCAAGGTGTATTCGTGGGTGCAGTACACTCGGGTCTCGGTGGGCAGTGCGGCCAGCCGCGACAGGGACTGGTGCATCTGTTCGGGCGTGCCTTCGAACAGGCGACCGCATCCGGCGGCAAACAGGGTGTCGCCGCAAAACAGCAGCGGCGCGCTGTAGTAAGCGATATGGCCCAGCGTGTGGCCGGGCACGGCAATGATGTCGAAGTCCAGGCCCAACACCTTTACTTGGTCGCCGTCGTCCAGCGCCAGGTCGCGGGCTGGAATGCGCTCCTGGGCCGGGCCGCAGACGCGTGCGCCGGTGGCGTGCTTAAGGGCTTCAACGCCGCCGACGTGGTCGTGGTGGTGGTGGGTGATCAGGATGTCTTCCAGCACCCAGCCGGGGTTGGCCGCAAGCCAGGCCTGCACCGGGGCGGCATCGCCGGGGTCGACCACCGCGCAGCGGCGTTTGGCAGTATCCTGTAACAGCCAGATGTAATTGTCGGAGAAAGCGGGAAGAGCATCGATCTGTATCATGTGCGTACCGAATCGCCTGGCGTGAACATGAAGGCATCTTAGCCGCGATGGCGCGGACGGAGAACCTTCGAGGGAGAACGCAATGACCGACAAAGCCTTTGCCCAGGCCGATCCTGACTGGATCGCGCTGATGAGCCTGGCCCGTGAGTGGTTCAACGGGCCGCTCGGGCAGTTGATGTTGCGCGAGGAGGAAAAACTCCTCGAGGATGAACTCGGCCGCTTCTTCGGCGGCTTTTTGGTGCATTACGGCCCCTGTGCCGAGCCTCCGCCCAATGCGCCTCAAGTGCAGCGCAACGTGCGCCTGGGCGCCCCCTTGCCGGGAGTGGAAATCGTCTGCGAAGAACAGGCCTGGCCGCTTTCCGAGCATGCCGCCGACGTGGTTGTGCTGCAGCATGGCCTGGATTTCAGCCTCTCGCCCCATGGCTTGTTGCGTGAAGCCGCCAGCGCCGTGCGCCCGGGCGGGCATCTGCTGATCGTCGGGATCAACCCCTGGAGCAGTTGGGGCGTGCGCCATTTCTTCAGTCACGGGGCGTTGCGCAAGGCTCGTTGCATCTCGCCGTCGCGTCTTGGCGACTGGCTTAACCTGCTGGGCTTCGCGCTGGAGAAACGCCGCTTCGGGTGCTATCGTCCGCCGCTTGCTTCGCCGGCCTGGCACCAGCGCCTGGCCGGTTGGGAGCGCATGGCCGGCGGTTGGCAGACTGCTGGCGGCGGGGTTTACCTGGTGGTGGCGCGCAAGATGGTGGTGGGCCTGCGGCCGCTGCGCCTGGAGCGCCGCGAACCCATGGGCAAACTGCTGCCGTTGCCGCTGGCCAAGGTCAATCGTCGCCACAGTGAGCCCTGAGGGGCCTGCGGTCGATATCACAGAGCGAAAAGGCGGTACATGAGCGAGAGCGTCGAGATCTACACCGATGGTGCCTGCAAGGGCAACCCGGGCCCGGGTGGCTGGGGTGTGCTGATGATTTACAAAGGCGTCGAGAAGGAGCTGTGGGGCGGCGAGCGCGAAACCACCAACAACCGCATGGAACTGATGGCTGCGATCCAGGGGCTGATGGCACTCAAGCGTGAATGCGAGGTGGTGCTCACCACCGATTCGCAATATGTCATGAAAGGCATCAACGAGTGGATGGCCAACTGGAAGAAGCGCGGTTGGAAAACGGCGGCCAAGGAACCGGTGAAAAACGCCGACCTCTGGCAGCAGCTCGACGAGCAGGTCAACCGTCACAAGGTTACCTGGAAGTGGGTGCGTGGACACATCGGCCACCCTGGCAACGAGCGTGCCGACCAACTGGCCAACCGCGGTGTCGACGAAGTGCGTGCCAAGCGCTGAGTCCTTGAGTCAAAGGTGCACTGCAGCGGGTATGGCCGCTGCCACAAAGCCTGGGTTGGTCAGGTGGTAGCGGGTTCACCCGACGTAGCGCCCCACCCTGTCGTTTGGGGTACAATCCCGGCTTTGTCCTGATGCAAGTTGGAGCCACCCGCGTGGAGCAGCAAGTCAACCGGTACGTTGTCCTCGATACCGAAACCACCGGCATGCCGGTCACCGAAGGCCACCGGATCATCGAGATCGGCTGCGTCGAGGTCATCGGCCGGCGCCTGACCGGGCGCAACTTCCACGTCTATCTGCAACCGGACCGCGAGAGTGACGAAGGCGCGATCGGGGTGCACGGCATCACCGATGCCTTCCTGATCGGCAAACCGCGATTCGCCGATGTCGCCGAAGAGTTCTTCGAGTACATCAAAGGCGCGCACCTGGTCATCCACAACGCGGCGTTCGACGTTGGCTTCATCAACAACGAGTTCGCCCTGCTGGGCCAGCACGACCGCGCCGACGTTTCCCAATACTGCACCGTCATCGACACCCTGATGCTGGCGCGGGCGCGGCACCCGGGCCAGCGCAACAGCCTCGATGCGTTGTGCAAACGCTATGGCATCGACAACTCCGGTCGTGAGCTGCACGGCGCACTGCTCGACTCCGAACTGCTGGCCGACGTCTACCTGGCGATGACCGGTGGCCAGACCAGCCTGTCGCTGGCGGCCCATGGGGCAGACGGCGACGAGTCCGGCGAAGGCGGTACCGGCAGCGAGATCCGCCGCATTGTCGGGCGCCAGCCGGGGCGGGTCATCCTGGCCAGTGCCGAGGAGCTCGAAGCACATGCCGAGCGCTTGGCAGCGATCGCCAAATCGGCGGGGGCGCCGTCGATGTGGCAGGCGCTCACGGAGCCTGCCGCCAGCTGATTGGCTATACCGGGGCCGCTCTGCGGCCCTTTCCCAGGCGACGCCAGCGCCCGCAGAAAGATGCGCAGCCTGATCGGCCAGCTTCTACCCTGAAAGGACGGACCTGTCCTGCGAAGGGAGTAGTTGCCGATGTACAAGGACCTCAAGTTCCCCATCCTCATCGTCCACCGCGCGATCAAGGCCGACAGCGTCGCCGGTGAGCGCGTGCGCGGCATTGCCGAGGAGCTCGCCCAGGACGGTTTCGCCATCCTGGCCGCCGCCGACCAGGCTGAAGCCAGGCTGGTAGCGGCGACCCATCACGGCCTGGCCTGCATGTTGATCGCCGCCGAAGGCGTCGGAGAAGACGCTCATCTGCTGCAAAGCATGGCTGAGCTGATTCGCCTGGCGCGACAACGTGCGCCAGACCTGCCGATCTTCGCCCTCGGTGAACAGGTCACCCTCGAATATGCCCCGGCTGAAGCCATGAGCGAGCTCAACCAGTTGCGCGGCATCCTCTACCTGTTCGAAGACACCGTCCCCTTTCTTGCCCGTCAAGTCGCCCGCGCCGCCCACAACTATCTCGACGGCTTGTTGCCGCCGTTCTTCAAGGCCCTGGTGCAGCACACCGCGCAATCGAACTATTCCTGGCACACGCCCGGCCATGGCGGTGGCGTGGCCTACCGCAAGAGCCCGGTGGGGCAGGCGTTCCATCAGTTCTTCGGGGAAAACACCTTGCGCTCGGACCTGTCGGTCTCGGTGCCCGAGCTCGGCTCACTGCTCGACCACACAGGCCCTTTGGCCGAGGCCGAAGCCCGAGCTGCGCGTAACTTCGGCGCCGACCACACGTTCTTCGTGATCAACGGCACGTCGACCGCCAACAAGATCGTCTGGCATGCCATGGTCGGTCGCGACGACTTGGTGCTGGTGGATCGCAACTGCCACAAGTCGGTGGTCCACGCCATCATCATGACTGGCGCCATCCCGATCTACCTGTGCCCGGAGCGCAACGAACTGGGCATCATCGGTCCGATCCCGCTCAGCGAATTCAGCGCGGCCTCGATCCAGGCGAAAATCAAGGCCAACCCTCTGGCCCGGGGGCGGGCGGCGCGTATTCGCCTGGCCGTGGTGACCAACTCCACCTATGACGGTTTGTGCTATCACGCAGGGCTGATCAAGCAGGAGCTCGGCGCCAGTGTCGAGGTGCTGCACTTCGACGAAGCCTGGTTCGCCTATGCCGCCTTCCACGAGTTCTTTGCCGGGCGCTATGCCATGGGCACAGCGCGTGGCGACGGCAGCCCGCTGGTGTTCAGCACCCATTCCACCCACAAACTGCTGGCAGCGTTCAGCCAGGCGTCGATGATCCACGTGCAGGATGGCAGCCAGCGGCAACTGGACCGCGACCGCTTCAACGAAGCCTTCATGATGCACATCTCCACCTCGCCGCAGTACAGCATTTTGGCGTCACTGGACGTGGCGTCGAGCATGATGGAAGGCCCGGCCGGGCGCTCGCTGTTGCAGGAGATGTTTGACGAAGCCCTGAGCTTTCGTCGTGCACTGGCTAACCTGCGTGAACACATCGCCGCTGATGACTGGTGGTTCAGCATCTGGCAGCCACCTGCAGCCGAAGGGATCCACCGCCTGGCGGCGCAGGACTGGCTGCTGCAGCCGGGCGCCGAGTGGCACGGTTTTGGCGAAGTGGAGCAGGACTACGTGCTGCTCGACCCGCTGAAGGTCACCCTGGTGATGCCGGGGCTCACGGCAGGGGGCGCCTTGGGCGAGCACGGCATTCCGGCGGCGGTGGTGAGTAAGTTTCTCTGGGAGCGAGGGCTGGTGGTGGAGAAGACCGGGTTGTACAGCTTCCTGGTGTTGTTCTCCATGGGTATTACCAAGGGCAAGTGGAGCACCTTGCTCACCGAGCTTCTGGAGTTCAAGCGCCACTACGATGGCAACACACCGTTGAGTCTTTGTCTGCCCAGCGTGATGGCGGTAGCGCCGTCACGCTATCAGGGCCTAGGGCTGCGTGATCTGTGTGAGCAGTTGCATGACTGCTACCGGACCAATGCAACGGCCAAGCAGCTCAAGCGGCTGTTCACCCGTTTGCCGGCGATGGCCATGAGCCCGGCCCAAGCCTATGACCAACTCGTGCGGGCAGAGGTGGAGGCCGTGCCGATCGAGGCGCTGCTGGGGCGTGTCTCGGCGGTCATGCTGGTGCCGTATCCACCGGGCATTCCGTTGATCATGCCGGGGGAGCGCTTTACCGACTCCACGCGGGCAATCATCGACTATCTGGCCTTCGCCCGGGCCTTCAACAGCGGTTTTCCGGGTTTTGTCGCCGATGTCCATGGCCTGCAATGCGAAGACGCTGGCCAGGGCCCCGTCTATACGGTCGACTGCATCAAGGAATGCGGATGAGTTCAACGCCGCTGCGGGCCAGTTCGAAGCGGTCTTCGCCCAGGTGATTGACCCGGTCGCCGACGGGCAGTCGGTAGGTGACGATGGGGGCGCCGAGGGTGCTGCCGTCGGCCTGGAGCGTCGACTCCTGGAACTCGTGCACGGGATAGATGCGGCCTTCGGCGTCACGAGCGTGGAATTGGCCGACCAGGATTGCTGCCATTTGCGAGAAAACCTCTGAAATTATCGGAAACATCTGCAGGCATAGACCGATGAAACCGGGGGGAAGTTTTCCGCAGGTGGGAAAAAAACTCCGGGAATGGGGAGCGGTCATCTATAACTACAACTTCCCCAACCAATAGAGGTTGCACACCACCATGAGCCAGGTTTATTCGGTAGCGGTCGTCGTCGGCAGCTTGCGTAAGGATTCCTACAACCGCAAGGTGGCCCGGGCCCTGGGAGAGTTGGCGCCCTCCAGCCTTGCGCTGAAGATCGTCGAAATCGGCGACCTGCCGTTGTACAACGAAGATGTCGAGGCCAATGCGCCGGAGGCCTGGAAGCGTTTTCGCGACGAGATCCGGCGCAGCGACGCGGTGCTGTTCGTCACCCCTGAATACAACCGCTCGGTGCCTGGTGGGCTGAAGAATGCCATCGATGTGGGCTCGCGACCCTACGGGCAAAGCGCCTGGAGCGGCAAGCCAGCAGCGGTGGTGAGCGTATCGCCGGGCGCGATTGGAGGGTTCGGGGCCAACCATGCGGTGCGTCAGTCGCTGGTGTTCCTGGACATGCCCTGCATGCAGATGCCGGAGGCCTACCTCGGGGGGGCGGCGAGCCTGTTCGAAGATTCGGGCAAGCTCAATGACAAGACTCGCCCGTTCCTGCAGGCCTTCATCGACAAGTTCGCGGCCTGGGTGAAGCTCAACCGCGCGGTCTGACATCTGCATGAGCGATCCGACCCATTCGTGGACGAGCCCGCACTGACGGGGCAGTGCATCCCTTGTAAGTGGGGGCTTGTCCGCGAGCGGCACCTGAGGCTTACGAGGCCTGTGGCATTTCCCCTTTGGCCAGGCGACGGTTGATGTCGGCGATGACCTCTGGCAGCTCGTTGATGGTGTCGATCAGATAGTGTGGGCGGGAGCTTTCGAACATCGCGTGGATGCGCTTGCGCTCGCTTTCGAGCTTCTCGGCGCTCAGGGCGCGGTAACCCTCCCAGGTCAGGCCCAGGGCGTTGCCCGAACAGACCAGAGCGACGGTCCACATGCCGGCGCGACGGCCTTCGAGTATGCCTGGCACGGTGTCGTCGACCTTGACGCAGGCGGCGACATCATCGATGCCCAGGGCGATCACGTTGGCCAGGGCCTGGGCCGGCCACGGACGACCGTTCGGGGTTTCGTCGGTGGCCACCACGTGGTCGGCGACATACCCATTCTGCTTGGCCAGCTCCACCACCTTGTCCATCACCACTTTCGGGTAGCCGGAGCAGGAGCCGATCTTCAGGCCGTCCTTGCGCAGGCCTGTCAGGGTGTCCAGGGCGCCTGGGATCAGCGCCGAGTGCACGGCGATCTTCTCGATCTGCAGGGGCATGAAGCGTTCGTAGATGGCGGTGACATCGTCATCGGTCGGCGTACGGCCGAACACTTTGCGGTAGCGCTCGGCAATCTCGGGCACATCGCACAGGGTACGGATGTGATCCCACTTGCCCATGCCCATCGGGCCACGGGCTTCTTCGATGGATACCTGGACATCGAATTCGGCGAAGGCTTCGACGAAGATCTGGGTCGGGGCGAAGGAGCCGAAGTCGACCACGGTACCGGCCCAGTCGAGGATGGCGGCTTGCAGCTGGGTTGGGTTGCTGTAGTTCATGTGCGCGGGTTCCTGAAGAAAAGGGTCGGTCGTTGAATTAGATGTCCAGCACTTCCATTTCCCGCAGCACCTGGGCTACGGCATCGACGGCAGCTTGCATGCCCTCGGCACCCACCACGCCGATGCAGCCGACGCGGAAAGTTTCCACCTGGGTCAGCTTGCCCGGATAGAGGATGAAACCCTTGGCCTTGACGCGCTCGTAAAAGTCCTTGAACTGGTAGCGAGCGTCTCGCGGAGCATGGAAAGTGACGATGATCGGCGCCTGGATCTCGGCAGGCAGGAAGCTGCGCAGGCCGAGCTTGGCCATGCCCTCGAGCAGGGTCTTGCAGTTGTCGGCGTAGCGTTGGTGACGAGCGGGCAGGCCGCCTTCCTCGTTGTATTGCACCAGGGCTTCATGCAACGCCGCCACTACGTGAGTGGGCGGGGTGAAGCGCCATTGGCCGGTCTTGGCCATGTACGCCTGCTGGTCTTGCAGGTCCATGGCCAGGGAGTGGCAGTTGCCTTCGGAGGCGGCCAGGGCGTTTTTCTCGGCGAAGACGAAGCCCATCCCCGGTACGCCTTCAAGGCACTTGCCGGAGGCGGCGATAAGGGCCTCGAAAGGTACGTGTGCGGCATCGATCGGCAGGGCGCCGAAGGAACTCATGGCGTCGATGATCAGGCGCTTGCCGTGGCGTTTGACCACCTGGGCGATCTCGGGCAGCGGGTTGAGGATGCCGGTGCTGGTTTCGCAGTGGATCAGCGCCACGTGGGTGACGGCTGGGTCGGCGGCCAGCAGGCGGTCGACATCGGCGGCGGTGGTCGGTTGGTCTTCGGCGGTCTCGAAGGTGCTGTAGGCACGGCCCAGGACCTTGCAGATCTTGGCCAGGCGCTGGCCGTAGGCACCGTTGATCAGCACCAGCACTTTGCCGTCGCGTGGCACCAGGGTGCCGATGGCGGCCTCCACGGCGAAGGTGCCGCTGCCCTGCAGAGGGACGCAGTGGTGGGTGGCCGCGCCGTTGACGATGGCCAGCAGTTGCTCGCACAGGCTGGCGGTCAGCTGGTTGAAGTCGCGGTCCCAGGAGCCCCAGTCCACCAGCATGGCTTGGCGGGTGCGGGACGAGGTGGTCAATGGGCCAGGGGTCAGCAGGATCGGGGCGTTGCTCATTCCGGTATTCCTCACAAGCGGTGGGCTGAAACTTACGGGGCCTAAATTGCAATTTGCCGAGTTATCAATCAAATTGTTTGTCGTTATGCCAGCCATAAGTAAGGCCGATAGCTATGAACCTGTTCCAACTGCGTGCCTTCGATGCGGTGGCCCGCGAAGGCAGCTTCACCCGCGCCGCGGCGCGCCTGTTCATCAGCCAGCCGGCGGTGACCGGACACGTCAAGGCGCTGGAGGAGCACTACCAGATCACGTTGTTGCGCCGGACCGCGCGACGGGTGGAGTTGACCGAGGAGGGCACGCGTCTGGCGGCCATCACCCGGGCGATGTTCAGCCTGGCCGAAGAGGCCCAGGCGATGCTCGAGGCCAATCGGCAATTGCTCACTGGGCGCCTGGAGGTCGCGGCCGATGGCCCGCATCGGGTGATGCCGATGCTTGGCATGCTGCGGGCGCGCTATCCGGGCATCACCGTCAACCTGCGCCTGGGCAACGCCCAGGAGACCTTGGCGGCGCTGTTGTCCGAGCACGCCGACGTGGCCGTGCTCACCGAGGTCGAGCCGCGCAAGGGCCTGTACTTGCAAAGCCTGGGGGACTCGCGGCTGTGCGTGTTGTTGCCGGCCAGCCATCCTTGGGCTGCAGGCGAGGGCGAGTTGCCTCTGGCTGACCTGGACCGCCAGATCATGGTACTGCGCGAACCCAGCTCCATGACCCGGCGCACCTTCGACCAGGCCTGCACCGCGGCCAAGGTGCAGCCTCGGGTGTTGCTGGAGCTGGACAGCCGCGAGGCGGTCACCGAGGCGGTGGCGGCCGAGTTGGGCTTTGGCATCGTCTCGTCGATGGAGGTGGCCCACGACCCTCGGGTGGTGGCCAGGCCATTGGCCGGGGAAGGCTTGGTCAATCGGCACATGATCGGCTGCCTGGAGCGGCGCCGGGAATTGCGGCTGATCCAGGCGTTCCTGGGGTTGGCCGCAAGCCTTTGAAGCAAGCGCCACGCAGCAAGCCCCGCTGCCCGGCGCTGGCGTTTTTCCCCCACGGGCCTAAGATGGCCGGCTGAAACAACACAGGCGCTGGATGGCCAATGAGCGAGAAAGACACCATTTCCATGCAACTGGTGCGCGAGGCGCTGTTGCAGACCTGCCCGGCCGGGCAGGCTGACGCGCCCTTGCTGGCCCGTGCTGGCATCGACGCCAGCGAGCTCGACCTGCCCCAGGCACGGGTCAGTGCAGAAGCCTACGCCCGGCTCTGGCGCCTGCTGGCGCGCCGTTGCAATGACGAATTCTTCGCCATGGACCCGCGCGGCCTGCGCAGTGGCAGCCTGGCGTTCCTGTGCCGGGCCAGCATGGCCCAACCCACCCTCGGTGCAGGGCTGGAAACTGCCCTGGCGTTTCTGTCATTGATGCTCGAGGACCTGCAGCCGAGCCTGGTGCGCCAGCAGAGCCTGGCCGAAATCGTCATCAACGAGCCGCGGGAGACACCGCGCCGCGCCTTTACCTACTTCACCTTCTGGATGATCGTCCACGGCGTGGCCTGCTGGCTGGCCGGGCGACGCATCCCGATCCTGGCCATCGATTTGCGCTGTGCCGAGCCGCCGTTTTGCGACGATTACCGGGTGATGTTCTCGGAAAACCTGCAGTTCGACCGACCCCGCACGCGCATGATCATCGCCGCCGACTGCCTGGATGTACCGCTCAAGCGCACAGCAGAGGAACTGCAGCGTTTTCTGGCCGAGGCGCCGGGCAACATCCTCGTCAAGTACCGCGATCCGGCCAGCCTGGCACGGCGCATTCGCCACGACCTGCTGGTCTTGGACCCGGCCTCCTGGCCGGATGCCGAAACGCTGGCACGCCAGCTGTGCCTGTCTGCATCGACGCTGCGCCGTCGTCTGGCCGAAGAAGGCCAAACCTACCAGGGCCTCAAGGACAGCGTAAGGCGCCAATTGGCGATCCAATGGCTGGCCGATTGTGAGGTAGGGCTGGGCACTATCGCCGAACGTCTGGGGTTCGCTGACAGCAGCTCCTTCTACAAGGCGTTTCGTAAATGGTTTGGGTGCAACCCAGGGCACTACCGTGAGCTGAGCGGAATGTCCGGCCCGGCCAAGGCACTGCCCTAGGCGGATTTCCGTCTGCCGCGCGAGACGGCCTGTCGCCAAGGTGGCGCCTTTCGACACGAAGGGTTCACCATGACAAAGCGCGACAACCTACCCCTGGATGCGGCAAAAAAAGCCAAGCTGGCCACGGCTACCGATGACTTCATCATCAAGCGATTGCCTGCTTGGCTGGAGCAGGGCACGCCTGGGCAGATCAGCGCGCTTCGGACGCATTACAAGGCTCTGAAGGCCAGCCAGGCCAAGGTGAGCAAGGCGACCGAAGCCCTGGTCGGGCTCAAGGCGTATGCGGAGGAAAAACTGCGCCCGCTGCTGCCCACCACGCCGGCCCCCGATACGCTGCAATGGCGCGAGATCCTGCCCAGTCTGCAGGTTCCATTGAGCACCGGTTGGCTGGATTACACGCCCGATGAGCGTCGCCATCCCGGTCTGCTGAGACTGATGCAGAACTTCACCGAGGGCGCCCGGTTCTACGACGGCAGTGGTTTGGTGGCCGAGGGCAAAGACACCGTGCTGACACCTGACCTGACCGAGCTGGTCCGGCAATGCCGCGCATTGGACGCCGGTGCTGGCTATCAGGCTTTGCTGAACAAGGTATTCGACCCGTCCACTTGCACCGCCCTGGCTGGCGAAAAGCGCGCAGGTCTGAAGCTTGCGGCCGCTGTCGCTGGGCTGGAAGGACGGCTGGACAGCAGCGCGCAGGCGGCCTTGGAGCGGGTGGTGGATGCTGGCAGCGAGCAGGGCGAGCAGACACTCGCCTATCCCGGCTTGCTGACGGTACTCGGGCAGCCTTTGGTGGATGGGTTGCTGGTGCAACTGCGCGACAGTGAAGGTGAGGATGTGGGGCAGGTGCTCTACCTGGGAGGGGATCCGGAGCATGCCGTGCGCCATTATTCTTCCCGCTCGGCCTTGAACCAGGCCCTGGTTGAGTCACTCAAGCGGCCGGAGTATCAACGATCGTTCAGCCAGCGAATCGCGCTCGGCCAGCGGCCAGAATGGCTGGCTCTGCTCAAACTGCGCCTGGCCGATACCCAGCCTGATCTGCAGATCGAAGGCGAACCGGTGCCTGGCGATGTATTCGATGGCCTTGTGCAGCGCCAGGTTGAGCGCCTGAAAGCCGATGCCCGCCTGCTGTTGGTACCGACCGCCGAAGTGGACCACCAGGCCAGCAAGTCCAGGCTGCAGGCTTGGAAGGACGCGGGGCTTGGCTTGGCCAATCTGGCCGGGTTGTTCGTGCCTACTGTCGGGGCCGTGCTGCTGGGGCAGTTCGTCGTGCAGACATTGGCTCATGTGTTCGAGGGGGCAGTGGACTGGCTGCGCGGTCATCAGCACGAGGCGCTTGATCATATGCTGGGTGTTGCAGAGAACCTGGCGGTGGCCGGCGTGGTGGCCACCGGCGCCCAGGCCGTGGCCAGTGGGTTTGAGCGCAGCGCGTTCGTCGATGCGCTGGAACCGGTGACGGTCGATGGCAGCACGGCTCGGCTCTGGAACAACGACTTGAGTGTCTATGCGTGTTCGCCGGCCGACCCCCAGCCTGCGCCGGATGGGCTCTGTGGCACGGGCGAGCGGCGCTGGCTGCGCCGGGGGCAACGCTACTACGAAGTACACCGGCCGGTATCGGACGGCCCCTGGCGTCTGCGTCATCCTGAGCGCCAGGACGCGTTTGGTCCGATCGTCGAGACCAATGGCGAGCGCTGCTGGCGTCTGCGCCAGGACAACCCGCTGGAGTGGAGCGACAGCGCCCAAATGCTCGATACCTTGTGGCCGATGCCCGAGCCCCTGGACGCCGAGCATGCCGAGCAGATTCTGCGCATCGCGGTGATGGACCAAACCCAGTTGCGCGCGTTACTGGTGGAGAACCGCCCATTGCCAGTGCAACTGCGCAGCACCTTGCGGCGTTTCGAGGCCCATGGACGAATCGAGGCGTTCTTCGATCACCTGGTCGCCGGCACCGAGGGCGAGGCGCAGATCCAGGCATGGTGCGATGCCCGACCTGAACTGCAGACGCTGAGCCCGACGGCCCGACGTGAAAAATTGCTGGGTGACCAGGCGCTGCTACGCGAGCAACTGCTCCAGCACCTGAGCCAGGAGACCCTGGCCGACGATGCGTTGCGCACCCTGCTGAAGCGGGATTTTCCCGGATTACCGGAGGCCTATGCTCAGGACGCGATCAGCGATGTGTCCGCGGCGCAGCGTAGCCTGGCGTTGGCCGAGTCCCGAATACCTCTGGCGCTCGCGCGCAGGGCGCGCGTGCTCAGTCAGCACGCTCGATTGGCGCGCGCCTTGGAAGGGGTCTACCTGTCCCATGCCGACAGCAACCTGTGTGGTGAACTGGTGTTGGCCGTGCTGTCGCGTGTGCCCAACTGGCCACAAGAGGTGAACCTGGAGCTGCGTGAAGGTTCGGACACAGGCCCGCGTCTGGCGGTGATCGCGCCCACGGCCAGGCGTGACGAGGCCCGAACGTTGCTGGTGCGCAAGGAAGGCCGGTTCCGTCTCTATGACTACCATGGGCGTGAGCTGGAAACAGACGTCGCCGAACCGGGCGGGATCTTCGAGGCGGTCAGCGCCGCGCTGACGTCCGAGCAGGCCGCTCGGTTGGGCTTGGCAGCCGGCGATGTGCCACAGGCGTTGCGTTTGCTGGTTCAAGGTCGACTGCCGACGACGCGCAAGGCACTGTTGCAACTGCTCAGCTGGCCGGAGCATGCAGCGTCGCTCAATCTGCCCCGGCGCCTGACCGATGGCCGGCTCGGCTATCCACTCAGTGGCCGTGGCGCGGTGCGTCAGCGTGCGGCGGACACCTTGCGGATACGTATTCGCAGCCTGTACCCGCAGTTCGATGACGAGCGGGTGGAAGCATTTCTCGCGCAATTGCTCAGCTTACCGGGTTCGCCGTTCGAAGTGTTGCTGGTCCAGGAGAGCCAATATGCCCAGCTCGACGAGGCGCTCAACCGATGGGTGTCGGCTGAAGGGAGCGCATCCAGGCGCACGCTGCGCCAACACCTGGGCCAGCGGTTGCGCCAATGCTGGCGGCTGCAGGGGGAGTCGGTGACCGGGGAAGACGGGCAGCCACAAGGCATGCGCTTGGACCTGAGCGGTTTCGCGTCGCAGGTCCTGCCTGAGATACCCACGGAGGTCGAGTTCGCGCACGTAACGGAACTGTCACTGTCGAGCATGGATCTTGAGCAGGTGCCTACGCCGTTCCTGCGCTGCTTCGGTTCCGTACGGCGATTGAACCTGGCCGACAACCGCCTGCGCCGTGTGCCCCAAGGCTTGGGGTATCTGTCCGAACTGCGCAGCCTGCAGCTGGCGCGCAACGGCATTCGGCTCGATGCCGCCGGCATCGCTATTCTCACGACATTGCCCGAGCTTCAGGTGCTGGACCTGAGCTTCAATCCACTGGGGGCGCAGGAGATGCGCTGGAACCATCTCCCAAGGCTGGATCAGCTACGCCTGCGCCGATGCAGCCTGGCTACCTGGCCGTCGGGCCTCGAGTTGTGCGAACGGCTCACATACGTGGATCTGCGTGACAACCTGATCGCCAGTGTTCCGACCGAGACGCTGCACATGCCTTTGGCGCATCGGATGGCGTTCATCATCGAGGGCAATCCGCTGCCGTCTTGGGAATTGGCTCGCCTGGTTGCGCTGGATATCGACCATTTGCCCCATGACCCGCTGGACATCGAGGTTGTGGAAGCAATCACAACCCGTGACCGGTGGCTGCACGATGGCCAGGCCGATCTGCGCGAGGCTCGACAGGCGCAATGGGACAGCCTTGCCGCGACACCCGAAAGCAACGGCCTGTTCGAACTATTGGGCGAACTGCGACGCACATCGGATTACCAACGCACGCCAGCGGATCTGGCCGAGCAAGTCTGGGAACTCATTGGGTTCCTGGCCGACAACCCGTCCCTGCGCGACGGTCTGTATGCGTGGGCCAATCAGCCGCGCACCTGCAGCGACAGCGTTGCCCGTCAGTTCAGTGACCTGCTGGTGCACCGGCAGGTGGTCGAGGTGGAAAATCGAACGGGTATTGAAGACGCAGGCGAAGCGCTGCTGGAGCTGGGCCGCAAGTTGTTCCGCCTGGATCAGGTGAAGCGTTTCGCCTCCCGGGACATTGCCCAGCGGGTGGCTGCCGGGCGGGCCGTCGATGCCGTCGAGATCGATCTGTTCTACCGGGTGCGCCTGGCCCAGACCCTGGACTTGCCTTTCCAGCCGCGCACGATGCGCTTCACGAACCTGGCCAACGTCAGCGAAGCACAGTTGCAAGAGGCCTTGCGCACCGTGCAGGCTGCGCAAACCAATCAAGCGCTGGCCGAGAGCCTGGGGGGGAGGCAGTTCTGGCGCGACTACGTGCAAGCCCGCCATCCGGCGGCCTTTGCCGATCTTGGCGCGTCTTTCGAGGCGCAAGGCTCGGAACTGGACGACGCCCGCACAGGGCTCTCCAGCCAGGAGTACACCGAGCGATGGGCGCGTTTGCAGAAGGCGCGAGAGGCGGCGGTGCAGAAGAGGGTCGAGCTGTTGACCTGCGAAATCCTCGAGTCGCAGGCCCTCGATCAGGCGTGAGATGACAACGGCCAAACCGGTCATCCAGATTGACAGCTTTGGCCATTGCCGGCCTGGGTGACCGGCGCGAACATCGTCAGACAAAGGGTCCACTCCAACAACAATAACCAGGAGTCTGACGATGCGTGACTACGCCGAAGCCGCCCGTGCGTTCGATTACACCCAGGCTGTCCAGGCTGCGTTGCAGGGCAACCTGCAGGCCCTGAATGCCTGTGTCGAATGCTGCGACCGCCATGTGGGCAGCGATCGGCCTGCGTTGATCTGGGAGGATCGCGACGGTAATGGCGCGGTCTACAGCTTCGACCAACTGCAGGCCCTGGCCAAGCGCTTTGCCAATGTGTTGAAGGCTCAAGGCGTCGGCGCCGGTGACCGGGTCGCCGGCCTGATGCCACGCACCCCTGAGTTGTTGGTGAGCATTCTCGCCACCTGGCGTCTGGGGGCGGTCTACCAGCCGCTATTCACCGCCTTCGGTCCCAAGGCGATCGAGCATCGCCTGGAGCAGTCCCACGCCCGTGTGGTGGTCACCGAGCGCAACAACCGGCCCAAGCTCAACGATGTCGCGGATTGCCCGACTATCATCACGGTGGGCGCGGCGGCCGGTGAGCTGGATTTTCATACCGAGCTCAACGCTGCCCCCAACGAATGCGAGCCTGTGTGGCGTACTGGGGACGACCCCTTCCTGCTGATGTTCACCTCCGGCACCACCGGGCCGGCCAAGCCACTGGAGGTGCCGTTGCGGGCCATCGTCGCCTTCCAGGGCTACATGCGCGATGCCATCGATCTGCGCCCGGACGACAACTTCTGGAACCTGGCGGACCCGGGCTGGGCCTATGGTCTTTACTACGCCGTCACCGGCCCGTTGGCCTTGGGGCACGCCACCACCTTCTACGACGGCCCGTTCAGCGTCGAGAGCTGCGCACGGATGATCGACAAGCACGGCATCACCAACCTGGCCGGCTCACCGACTGCTTATCGGCTGCTGATAGCCGCCGGCAGCGATTTCTCGGCACCGATCAAAGGTCGCCTGCGGGTGGTCAGCAGTGCCGGCGAGCCGCTGAACCCGGAGGTCATTCGCTGGTTCGCGGACGAGCTGGGCGTGACCATCCACGACCATTACGGCCAGACCGAGCTCGGCATGGTGCTGTGCAACCACCACGCGCTCAAGCATACCGTCCACCCAGGCTCGGCCGGTTTCGCCATCCCCGGCCACCGCATCGTGGTGCTGAACGAGCAGGGCAACGAGTTGCCGTCCGGACAGCCCGGCATCCTCGCCGTCGATCGCGAACAGTCGCCGCTATGCTGGTTCGGGGGCTACCACGGGTTGCCGACCAAGGCCTTCGTCGGCAAGTACTACCTGAGCGGTGACACCGTCGAGCTCAATGCCGATGGCAGCATCAGCTTTGTCGGTCGCAGTGACGATGTGATCACCACCTCAGGCTACCGGGTCGGGCCGTTCGACGTGGAGAGTGCGCTGATCGAACATCCAGCGGTGATCGAGGCTGCGGTGATCGGCAAACCCGATCCGGAACGCACCGAACTGATCAAGGCATTCGTGGTGCTGGCCAAGGGGTTCGAAGGCAACGCCGAACTGGAGGAAGCCCTGCGCCAGCATGTGCGTCAGCGTCTGTACGCCCATGCCTACCCGAGGGAAATCGAATTCGTCAGCGAGCTGCCCAAGACGCCGAGCGGCAAGCTGCAACGCTTCATCCTGCGTAATCAGGAAATTGCCCTACAACAAGCCGCGCAGGCTTCACACGCCAGCGCCTGAGGAAGTACATCATGCAGATAGCCAACAAGCATTTCATCGTCAGTGGCGCAGCTTCCGGGCTCGGTGCTGCCACCGCGCAGATGCTGGTCGCCGCCGGTGCCAAGGTCATGCTGGTCGACCTCAATGCCGAAGCGGTCGAGGCCAAGGCCCGTGAGCTGGGCGAGCAGGCCCGCCTCGCCGTCGCCGACATCAGCGACGAGCAGGCGGCCAAAGCGGCCGTCGATGCTGCGGTCAGCGCCTTCGGCAGCCTGCACGGGCTGGTCAATTGCGCCGGCATCGTCGGCGCCGAGAAGGTCCTAGGCAAACATGGCCCCCATGGCCTGGCCAGCTTCGCCAAGGTGATCAACGTCAACCTGATCGGCAGTTTCAACCTGCTGCGCCTGGCGGCGGCGGCCATGGCCGAAGGGGCGGCGGACGAAGGCGGCGAGCGCGGGGTGATCATCAATACCGCCTCGATCGCCGCCTACGACGGGCAGATCGGCCAGGCCGCCTATGCCGCTTCCAAAGGCGCCATCGCCAGCCTGACCTTGCCGACGGCCCGTGAGCTGGCGCGTTTCGGTATCCGCGTGATGACCATTGCCCCAGGCATCTTCGAGACGCCCATGATGGCCGGCATGACCCAGGAGGTCCGCGACTCCCTGGCCGCTGGCGTGCCGTTCCCGCCGCGCCTTGGGCGCCCGCAGGAATACGCAGCCCTGGCCCGCCATATCATCGAGAACAGCATGCTCAACGGCGAGGTGATCCGCCTCGACGGTGCCTTGCGCATGGCTGCCAAGTAAGGAGATCCGCACATGACACTCGCCAACGACCCGATCGTCATCGTCAGCGCCGTGCGCACGCCCATGGGCGGTCTGCAGGGCGACCTCAAGAGCCTGAGTGCGCCGCAGCTGGGCGCTGCCGCCATCCGTGCCGCCGTCGAGCGTGCCGGTATCCAGGGCGACAGCGTCGAGCAGGTGCTGTTCGGTTGTGTCCTGCCGGCAGGCCTCGGCCAGGCACCGGCACGCCAGGCTGCGCTTGGCGCGGGGCTGAACAAGCACACCACCTGTACCACCCTGAACAAGATGTGCGGCTCGGGCATGCAGGCGGCAATCATGGCCCATGACCTGCTGCTGGCCGGCAGCGCCGATGTGGTGGTGGCCGGCGGCATGGAAAGCATGACCAATGCGCCATACCTGCTGGACAAAGCCCGCGGCGGCTACCGCATGGGCCATGGCAAGATCATCGACCACATGTTCATGGACGGTCTGGAAGACGCCTACGACAAGGGCCGTCTGATGGGCACCTTCGCCGAGGATTGCGCCCAGGCCAATGGGTTCAGCCGCGAGGCTCAGGACCAGTTCGCCATCGCCTCGTTGACCCGCGCTCAGGACGCTATCAAGAACGGCCGCTTCGCCGCAGAGATCGTGCCGGTGGAGGTCACCGAGGGCAAAGAGAAGCGCCTGGTCAGCGACGACGAGCAGCCACCGAAGGCTCGCCTGGACAAGATCCCGCAACTGCGCCCGGCCTTCCGCGACGGCGGCACCGTGACGGCCGCCAACTCCAGCTCGATTTCCGATGGCGCTGCCGCGCTGGTGTTGATGCGCCGCTCCGAGGCGCAAAAGCGCGGGCTCAAGCCGCTGGCGGTGATCCATGGCCACGCGGCCTTCGCCGACACCCCGGCGTTGTTCCCCACCGCACCCATTGGCGCCATCGACAAATTGATCAAGCGCACTGGCTGGAACCTGGCCGAGGTGGACCTGTTCGAGATCAACGAAGCCTTCGCGGTGGTCACCTTGGCGGCCATGAAACACCTGGATCTGCCGCACGAGAAGGTCAATATCCATGGCGGCGCCTGCGCGCTGGGCCATCCGATCGGTGCCTCCGGCGCACGCATCCTGGTGACCTTGCTATCGGCCTTGCGCCAGAACAATCTGCGCCGCGGCGTGGCGGCCATCTGCATCGGCGGTGGCGAGGCTACGGCCATGGCCGTCGAGTGCCTGTATTGAGGTGAACCATGCTGGTAACTGACGAGCAACAACAGATCGCCGACGCCGTCCGTGCATTCGCGCAGGAGCGCCTGAAACCTTTTGCCGAGCAGTGGGACAAGGAGCACCGCTTCCCTCGCGAGGCCATCGCCGAGATGGCTGAGCTGGGCCTGTTCGGCATGCTGGTGCCGGAGCAATGGGGTGGTAGCGACACCGGGTATGTGGCCTATGCCATGGCACTGGAAGAAATCGCCGCGGGCGATGGTGCCTGTTCGACCATCATGAGCGTGCACAACTCGGTCGGCTGCGTGCCGATCCTGCGCTTTGGCAACGAGCAGCAAAAAGCGCAGTTCCTGACGCCGCTGGCCAGCGGCCAAATGCTCGGCGCGTTCGCCCTGACCGAACCCCAGGCCGGCTCCGACGCCAGCAGCCTGAAAACCCGCGCACGCCGCGACGGCGACCACTATGTGCTCAGCGGCAGCAAACAGTTCATCACCTCCGGACAGAACGCCGGGGTGGTGATTGTCTTCGCCGTGACCGACGCTGAGGCCGGTAAGCGTGGCATCAGTGCGTTCATCGTGCCCACCGATTCGCCGGGTTACCAGGTGGCGCGGGTCGAAGACAAGCTGGGTCAGCACGCTTCCGACACTTGCCAGATCGTGTTCGACGAGGTGCGTGTGCCGGTGGCCAATCGCCTGGGCGAAGAGGGCGAGGGTTACAAGATTGCCCTGGCCAACCTTGAGGGCGGGCGCATCGGCATTGCCTCCCAGGCCGTGGGTATGGCCAGGGCGGCATTCGAAGTGGCGCGCGACTACGCCAATGAGCGCCAGAGCTTCGGCAAGCCACTGATCGAGCATCAGGCCGTGGCCTTCCGCCTGGCCGATATGGCCACGCGCATCGCCGTGGCCCGGCAGATGGTGCTGCATGCCGCGGCACTGCGCGACGCAGGCCGTCCGGCGCTGGTCGAAGCCTCCATGGCGAAGCTTTTCGCCTCGGAAATGGCAGAAAAGGTCTGTTCGGATGCCTTGCAGACGCTCGGCGGTTATGGCTATCTGAGCGACTTCCCGCTGGAGCGGATCTACCGCGACGTTCGGGTCTGCCAGATCTACGAAGGCACCAGCGACATTCAGCGCATGGTCATTGCGCGCAATCTTTGAAGGAGCAGTCTGCATGGCATTCGAAACCATCCTGTTGGACATCCATGGCAAGGTCGGCCTGATCACCCTCAACCGGCCCCAGGCGCTCAATGCCCTGAACGCGCAGATCGTCGGCGAGATCAACCAGGCTTTGGACCAGCTCGAGCGTGACCCGAACATTGGCTGCGTGGTGCTCACCGGCTCGGCCAAGGCCTTCGCCGCGGGTGCTGACATCAAGGAAATGGCCGAGCTCAAGTATCCGCAGATCTACGTCGAAGACCTGTTCAGCGACGCCGACCGTATCGCCAACCGCCGCAAGCCGATCATCGCGGCTGTGTCCGGCTTTGCCTTGGGCGGTGGTTGTGAGCTGGCGATGATGTGCGACTTCATCCTGGCCGCCGACAACGCCAAGTTCGGCCAGCCTGAGATCAACCTCGGCGTGCTGCCTGGCATGGGCGGTACCCAGCGCCTGACCCGTGCGGTGGGCAAGGCCAAGGCCATGGAACTGTGCCTGACCGGTCGCCTGATGGGCGCCGAAGAGGCCGAGCGCGCTGGCCTGGTGGCCCGCGTGGTGCCGCAGGCTGAATTGCTCGAGGAGGCCCTGAAGGTCGCCGCGACCATCGCCAGCAAATCCATCCCGGTGAGCATGATGGTCAAGGAAAGCGTCAACCGCGCCTTCGAAGTCACCCTCAGCGAAGGGGTGCGCTTCGAGCGCCGGGTGTTCCATGCAGCGTTCGCCACCGAGGACCAGAAAGAAGGCATGGCCGCCTTCATCGCCAAGCGCGAGGCGCAATTCAAGGATCGTTGAGAGCAGTCGGGGCGCCTGAGGGCGCCCCGGTCGTTTCAGATGTTGAAGAAGTACTGCTGTGCGTCGGCCAGGGAAATTGGGCTGCGGTAGACGTCTTCGGTCTGGCCCGTGTCCGGCCGATTGACCTGCGCGCCTTGGGCGTATCGCTGCGCTGCCGGCTTGAGGTGGCCAGCGACGAAGGCACGCTGGTCGGCCTCGAGCGTACGGTAGTGAAAGTGCGCGACCCACAGCAATGATTCGCCCTTGTAGACCCCGTAGTCGTCCAGGTAGTCCGCGGGTCTGCCCTTGACCCGGGCGAGCAGCTTGCGCGGGTTCTCCCTGCGGACGGTCACTACTCCCTGGTCAATCAGAAAACGCAGCTCGGCCATGCGCGGTTTTTGCTCCAGCGCCGCGTTGGTGCGCAGCTCGATCGCTTTGCGGGTGAGCAGGGCGTCCAGGTCTTCCAGTTCCTTGATCGTCCCCGCGGCATCGCGGTTGCCACTGACCTCGTCTGTCTGGTTGTCGGCCGTCAGGTGCTGTTCGATCGCTTCGCGCAAGGTACGCAGGCGATCGCGCTGGTGGTGCAGCAGCTCTTCGATCTCAATGGGCAGGTACTGGCTGAAGGTGCCGCCTTCCAGGCGTTGCAGTTCTTTGCGTGCGCTCTGTAGGCGCGCTTGGCTGTCCTTGAGTACGTGTTTGAGCTTGCGCACGGCTGTGGGTTTGGCAGGTGTTTTCGTCGCCAACTGCACCCACCGATCGTTCTCCAGTTTGTAGCTGCGAGCACCGGCATTGTGCGAGGCAATGGGGATATCGACGACAGTGTCGTCATCTGGACGGACATTGCCCAGTAGCACATCGCCTTCCTGGGTTTCGATCAGGCCTGGCACTTGTTTGCGCAGCTGGTTGACGGTGGTGCGGGGGAGCGTTGCCGCGTACTCGTCGAGCGTGGGTTGCAGCTCCTGGGCAGCGCTGTCGATGTCTTCCTGGAGGCGGGCAAGGGTCTGTCGGGCTGTGTCCTGGTCCAAGTGTGTCTTGAGGTTGCCCAGCTGACGACGAGCCGTCTTGAAGTGGCGGTCGATGCTGACGGCCAACCGACTGATCACATCGTCATTAGGTTGCCCGAGGGTAAGCAGTTGCTGGCGCTGGGCGAACGCCAGATCAAGGCTTTCGCCACAGCGCTGCAGCCAATACTCACTGTCGTCGTCGAGTGCTTCGAGCAGCGACAAGCGGTTGACGCAAGCCTCGATGCGCGACCAGCGCCACGCCAGTGGCGACTTGACCAACTCCCAATCGATCGCGGCCGCGTCGCGATACTCGACGATCTTCGGTTGCGAACGGCTGGCAAGGCGCTGAAGTTGCTCCATGCTATCGACCAGGTGCTGGCTGTTGTCCAGCAACTTGTTCAGCAGTGGCAGCAAGGTCTCGATGCGTTGGCCCAGGCTACGTTTGTCGGCCTCGGTAAGCTCGTAGCCCCCGTGATGACGCTTGATCATTTCATCGATTTGCTCCCGGATGGGCGCGTGCAACCAAGTCAGGGTTTCATCGACTTTCTTTGCATAGTGCAATTGCTGGTACAGGGCGTAGGCGCGTTTGATCTTGTATTCGTGCAGCGGCTTGAGGCCGTTGAATTGATGGATGCGTTTCAAGTGTTCTTGCCAGAACGTGGTGAAGTCCTCGAGCTTTGCCAGATAGTTGCGCAGGATGCTGTCGGGTGCGTGGCGGTGGGCGAGCCGTGCCACCTTGTCGAGGTATTCTCGTTGGCTTTTCTGGTAGGTCACGTCCTGCTGGATCTGAGCCTGCAGCGCTGCCAACTCTTGTTGGTTGGCGTTGCGCAACTGTTCGACCCGGCGGTGCAGGGGCATGCCAGCGCGCAGGCGCAGGCCCAGATCCAGTTGCCAGCGACCGGCTTCATCGCGTCGCAGCCAAGGGCCTTTGATGAGTTCGTCTTTGCTGTTGACGATGCGCGGGCATTGCTGATTGGCGTCGAACTCGACCTGGTAGACCTTGTCGTCGATCACAACCCAGCTTCTGTCTTTATAGAGAAACAGCTCCTTCAAGGGGCCGCTGGGGATGGGCTTGCCCAACCGGGCCAAGGGGATATCCGCGCAGAGTCCTTCTAGAGTCTTTCGCTGTAGCGGGTCGAGCGTGCGTTTGGGGTTCGCCCAGGAAAAGTCGAGGACTTGCTCACGTGGCGACACTGTCAAGGTCGGCAGGGCCGGTAGCAAGGCTGTGGCAGAGTCGGCTTGAGAACCGCGCGAAGCGGCTTCACGCACCACCTCGATACGCTTGAAAGCATGGTTGAGTAGAAGCAGCGCCAGATTGACGAGAAACTCCACGAGGGAGGCGATGCGTTCGCCCGCGCTCTGGTATTGGTGCTCGCCCACCAGTTCGAGGAAGGCGGTTTCCAGCTGGATGGTCCAGATCGGTGCGGCCAACGGTTCGGCTGCGAAGGGCAGTGCAGTATTGAGCAGCAGCCAGCCCAGGGATTTCCAGCGCTCCCAACGGGCCTGGGCGCTGGTCTGGGCATGGGCTTGGAATTGGCTGATGGTTTCATCGATGCACCCGTGGTAGATGGCGTGGGCCGGGTCGGTCAGTGCTGGCTCCTGCGCCAGGGTGACCGGGGCGGGGGCGCCGAACGGGACGGCCCAGTCATCTTCCAGGGGATGGAACAGGTGCGGTTCGAGAAAGCCCCCATGGGCATAGACCTTGCGGGCCTGTTCGGGCAAACGCTCGAGCAGGTCATCTTGTAGTGGACCGGGGGCGGCGATTGCGTCAAGCAGCGCCTGTCTGTCCTCGAAAGCTAACAAGGGCTCGCTGTGCAGCGGGCGGTAGAGCAGACAGGGCTGTGAGGTGGCGGTTTGTGCTTCGATCAGCCAGGTGTTGAGCGGATGGTCGGGGCTGGCATCCAGGCTTCTAAGCAATCCGAGTGGGCGCATTTGCCAGGCAGTACTGCGTTGCGGGGCCTCGCCAAATACGTCTCCGATATCCTTGATGACGTCGAAGCCTATTGGTTTGCCTCGCAGGTTCAGTTCCAAGGCAAGGGCGGGGAGTTGTGTGTGCAACTGCCGTCTGAGCAACGATTCCCGACGAGACCGTTGCATCGGATCATCGAGCAGCGTGGAAAGCAGCATGGCCGGGTAGTGCTGTGCGACATCCACCTTGGTGATGAGGTTGCGCAAGTAGGATTCATCGAACCAGTCCGGCACCGGCTTGCCGTCGAGTGCCTGGACCGTGACCTTGCCTGGGCGTAACAGCCCCAGGTTGCTGATTGCCAGTTGAGGCAGGGTGAAGGTTTCGGTGTGTGGCGCATTGTCCGTGGCGATGGTTTCCTGGACCGGCAGTGCGGCTACGGTGGTTTGGGCATTGACGACTCTGAGCGTCGAGAGGTCCAGGTTGGCCTCGGGGTGATCCTTCTGAATGCGCGCCAGAAGTTGCTGCGTGGCGAATGTCTGGGCATCGGGCACGCCATCGAGCCAGGAGGTGTACTGGGCGTCATGATAGCCTTGGGCGATCTGGGTCAGCAGCGTGCTGTAGCGCAACAGTTTTTTCGGGGAAGCTTCCTTCAGCCAGACGGGCAAATGGCCTGCCAGGCGCTCGTGCAGGGTGGCCTCGGCCGGGCTGCACAGGCCGAACATCGATGTCAGGCGGTCCAGGGCGGTCGACAGATCGGTCGCGCGGACCAGATCGTCTTCTGGCCAGGCTGTCAGATGCGATCCATGTAACTGCTGGCACAGCACCCCGAGTGCCTGGCTTTGAAAATAGGGCAAGGTCGGAACAATCAGGTGTACGTCTGGCCCGGATACACCGGGCAACGATGGCCAGGGCCTGGCGGTGTGGGCCAGCAGCGCTTGGCGTGAAGGGAAGGACGTCAATTTCCCGGTAGGGGTGAAGAGCAATGTCGTGTTCTTCTCGGCTGGGGCGCCACCGTGTTCGATCAATAGCGCACTGGAGAGCTCCGGATCCAGCTGCCAGTTGTTCATGAAGTCCATGCGCAGATTGTTGACCTGAATCTGGAAGGGCTCCAGGCTGGCGTGTGTGCGTGGGTCAGGATGCGCCTGCACCCATTGCGCCGTCGTCAGGGCCTGCTCAGGCAGTGTCGTGTCACGTTTGCTGTCCAGAACGGCCTGGGTGAACTGTTGCTGCAGGTAATCGCTGTACCACTGCCAGGGCGTCTGTCCCTTGTCATCGGTATCGCTCCAGAAGCTGATCAGGGCTTGCTGATAGGCTTCCAGCATGAACGGGCCGCATTCATTGATCATGAGTGCCAGAGGGTCAAGATCCAGTGACAATGCCTTCTGGGGCGCATGTTCTGGTACGGAGGTGACGTAATCTTCGTGAGGCGTCAGATTCAGCGTACGGCGCAGGCAATAACGCTCGACGAGCACATGGCTCAACGGGCGGATAAAAGGTGGCGCCGACGCCGGGCCGAGACTGACCAGAAACAGCTCACGAGGGTCCGCACTGGACGGCAGGCGGCGTGTCAGCCATTGTTCGGCAAGCACCTGGTCAGCGATGTCGAACAGGCTCGGGCGAGTGCTGAAGCGGATCGCCACCTGGCATTCCAGGCTTGGGCTTGCGGGGCGTTGGGAAGGGTTGCTCATGGACAGCTCCGAATATGAACGGTCCATTAGCAAAGCCGCCTTCGTGACGCCGAGGTCGGTAGCCCGCTACCACGTTGTGCATGCGCCTCGCCTGGCTTTGCCTTTTGCAGCGTAAAACCGACGAGCTGATGCCGTGGTGCTGGTCGCAACAAGGGGCATTTCGGGTAAATTCACGGATCAATGGTGTTGCCCCACACGGCCCGCCGCCTTAGACTGCCGCCCCCTGTAAAACAGAGCCGGTTGGCGCTTTAAGAATTTCGTTGCCCACGAACTGTCGTTGGCGACACCCGAATCGCCCAAAATGCCTATATTTTCATAGAGAAATCGATGACCAAGGAACAGTTGCTGGCTATGTCGGCCGATGACTACATGAATGCCGAACAGTTGGCTTTCTTCACTGGCCTGCTGCAAGCGATGAAAGTCGAAACCCACGAGCGCATCGAGCTGAGCCGCGCCACCATCGAAAGCCTGGACACGCCTTCGGATCCGGCCGACGTGGCCTCGGTGGAAGAAGAGCGCCACTGGCTGGTCAACGCCATCGAGCGTGACCAGCGCCTGCTGCCGCAGCTGGAAATGGCTCTGGGCCGCATCGCTGACGAAAGCTTCGGCTGGTGCGACGACAGCGGTGAGCCTATCGGCCTGCAGCGTCTGCTGATCAGCCCAACCACCAAATACTGCATCGAAGCCCAGGAACGTCACGAACAGCTCGACCGCCATCAGCGCCAGATCTGATCGTCATGTCCAGCAGAGGCCCCATGAAGCGATTCATGGGGCCTTTTGCGTTTTCGTCTGCTGGGCGCATTTGTTGCCGTAGATGCAATACAGCTGTGCTGGTGCGCGCTTTTTCCGCTTGCCGGGCGGGCGTATGATGGCGATATCGTTAGGTTGCTAATTAAGTTCCGGAGGGGATGATGAATAGCCGAGTCGATGTCGCTGTCATGATTGGTTCAGGTGTACCTGCGACACTGCAGGCCATGGGCCGGCGTGTCTGCTGGGTGGTGTTGGTCAACGGCGAGCGCCGCGGTACGGCCTTTGGCAGTCGCAAAGAGGCAGTCGAATGCCAGGCGGCATGGTTGGCACAGTTGGAAAAGGGCAAAGCCGCCTGAGCAGTGGCCAGGCGTTATTGTTCAAGCCGGCGTGCCAGGTCGCAGGCGTCCTGATGGCGACGCCGAAAACCCTTGATGCGGCCGGTGGTGCGTTCGGCAATATGAAAGAAATCGATGCCGGCGGGAATGACGATAAACCGGGGGTCGCTTCTGCTAAGGCAAGAAATGCGCTTGGACTCTCGACGGATTTCGGTGTTTTCGTGCATATTCTTTCCCCTGTAATGCGCTGATGGATACCGGGCCTGTACTGCAAAGGGCCTGACATTATCTATTGCATCTTTTCCTGCAAATTTGTTGTCAGAACATTACGTTTCCTATTGAAGAAACTGCCGAAAAGCCGTCTTGGGGTCTTGGCTGGCAAGCTAGAGTAACGATTCCTGCCTGCCGCATCGCATGCCTGCACAGACGTTTCGTGCATCGCTTCATTAGTCTTTCATGACATCGACTTGATATGTCTGCGCCCCGGCTTCGGTTGGGGCGCCTGTAACCGGTTCGAGGAATTCTTCATTGGCAGTCAGTACACTGGATACCCACGCGTTGTTCGCCCTGGGCGATTTGCGGGCCAAGTTGGCCAAGCTGTTTCACGGGCGTTTCGTTTATGTCACCGAGCAGAGCCCCGATGGCCTTTACATGGCCGAAATCGATACCGATGACGCTCTGGTGGTCGACAACAAGCAGCACCTTGAATTGAAAGTGGGCGACCACTTCCGTGCGGCAGTATTGCCCAGCCGCGAGGGCGGTAAGCTGGAGCTGCGCTTTCGGGAAATCAAGCTGAACGTCTATGGCGTTGGTGACTATGCCTTCGTTTCGGTGCCGGAAGGTGAAGGTATCGTCTTTCGTGAAGGCCATGGCGTGATGCTGGTGTTCGCGGCGCAGCAACAAGTGCAGGAAGGCCTCGGCAAGTTGCTCAAGGCCGTGACCGGCAAGGTCGCCAAATGGCGAAAGGGCGAGCTGACCACGTTCAAGGCCAGCGAATGAGCGACAAAGCACCCACGGGCAGGGCGCAATTTCATCGAGAGTATCAGGCGCAGGCCGTCGAGCAGGCTGAGCGGCTGCTGGCGCAGCGCGAGGCACTGGGCAATGCCTGGCTGGCCTGGGTTGCAGGCCAGCTGTACCAACTCAGCCCGCCTGAATTCGCCGCCATGGTGCGCCGGGAGCTGCAACGCCTGTCGCAGGGGTGAGGCCACCCCCGAGGTTTTGATGCGGGCGTCAGTTTCCGCCGTCCCGCCCACTGCTGACTTCTTCTGGTACAGCCTCTCCCGCTGTGCGCTTGCGGAACAGCGCCGCCCTGGCCAGCAACAGCGTGGTCACAGGTACGGTGATCGACAGCAGCACCGGTATCAGCCAGGCGTGCAATACCGGGCCTTGCTTGAGCCAGGAGAAATACAGGATCGAGGCCAGGCACACGCACCAGGCGCCCAAGGTCGAGGCCAGGGCCGGTGGGTGCATGCGCTGGAAATAATCTTTCAATCGCAACATTCCCACAGCGCCGATCAGGGCGAACAGACTGCCCGCCAAGAGCAGTAAGGCGGTGACCAGCTCCAGCCAGAGCGGTATATCGAAGGCTTCGTTCATTCGATCACCTCGCCACGCAGAAGGAATTTAGCCAAGGCGAAGGACCCGACGAAGCCGAACAGCGCGATCAGCAAGGCGCCTTCGAAATAAGTGTCGCTGGCATAGCGGATACCCAGGACCAACATCATCAGCATGCCTAGGATATAGAGGTAGTCCAGGGCCAGGACCCGGTCTTGAGCGGAGGGACCACGGAACAGCCTGACCAGTGCCAATGCCATGGCGATGGCAAAGATGAACAGGCTGGCGAGGACGGCGTTGGCAAGCAGGCCGGTCATTCGAAAATCTCCATCAGCGGGCGCTCGTAAGTGTGCTTGAAGTGCTCGATGAAAGCCGCTTCGTCCTCCAGATCGAACACATGCAGCAGCAAGACGCTGCGGTCCAGCGCCAGCTCCGACCAGACCGTGCCTGGTACCACCGTCGTGATCATCGACAACGCCGCCAGACCATGGGCATCGCGCAGCGCCAGGGGAATATGGACGAATGCCGAGCGCGGCGGGCGATGGCCGGCGCACAGCACACCGCGGGCCACCAGCAGGTTGGAATGGATGACATCCAGGCCGACACGACAGATCAGCCGCACCACCGCCCACGGCCGCCGGACATGGGCGTGCTGGGGACGCAGCGGGGCCATCAGCAGGGGCGCAAGGATACCCAGGGCAGCGCCGAGCAACAGGTTGCCGGGGCTGATTGACAGGTTGAGCAGCAGCCACAGGGCAAACAGCGACAGTGACAGCAGTGGGGCGGGAATCAATCGGCTCATGGCTGCACCTGTATGTCGGCGGTGGTCGGGCCAGGGACCGGACGCGTCGCCATCACCGCCTGGATATAAGTATCGGGCGTTTGCAGGCTGGCGGCGGTGTCCTGGGTGTAGCGCAGCAAGGGTTCGGCCTGGACGCTGAGCAGGATGCACAGACCTAGCAGGATGACGATGGGCAGGCATTCATAGCGGCGCAGCAGGGGAGAAGGACGCTCCTCTGGCTTCCAGAAACGCTGGATACCCACACGGCCAAAGGCGATCAGCGAGGCCATGCCCGACAGGATCAACAGCGCCACCAGGCACCAGGCGGAGGCGGACAGCGGCTGATCGGCCGGCACACCCAAACCTTGGGGATTGAACAACGCGCTGATCAGGCTCAGTTTGCCAATGAAGCCCGACAGCGGTGGCATGCCGATGATCAGCAAGGCGCAGGCGATGAAGCTCAGCCCCAGGAATGCCATGGTCCAAGGAATGATCTGGCCGATCACCGCCTTTTGTTCGTCGTCCAGATTGATGCCTTTGGGTGGGTGCAGCGACTCCAGTGGCGAAGGAATCGCATCGTCCTCTTCATCCAGCGGCGCCTCGTTGGCCGAGCGCGAGCGCTCCACCAGCTCGGCGAGCAGGAACAGTGCGCACAGGGCCAGGGTCGAGCTCACCAGGTAGAACAATGCACTGCCGGTGAGGATCGGCTGGCCGAAACCGATGGCCCCCAAGAGGGTGCCGGCGGAGACCAGGATGCTCAGGCCGGCCAGGCGCTCCAGGCGCTGGGCGGCGAGGATGGACAGTGCCGCCACCGCCAAAGTGGCCAGGCCGCCATAGACCAGCCATTGGCCGCCGAAGTGCGCCGAAGCGCCGGCCTGGCTGGAGAACAGCAGGGTCCACAGGCGCAGCACCGCATACAGGCCAACCTTGGTCATGATGGCGAACAGTGCCGCGACCGGTGCACTGGCCGAGGCATAGGCCGGCACCAGCCAGAAATTCAGCGGCCAGATACCGGCCTTGACCAGGAAGGCCATGGCCAGGATCGCCGCGCCGGCGTGCAGCAAGCCGCGATCAGCCTCCGGCACCAGCGGGATCTTCAGCGCCAGGTCGGCCATGTTAAGGGTACCGGTCACGCCATAGAGCATCGCTGCGCCCACCAGGAACAGCGAGGAAGCGAACAGGTTGATGGCGATGTAATGCAGGCCAGCTTTGACCCGAGCCCGTCCCGAACCATGCAACAGCAAGCCGTAGGAGGCGGCCAGCAGCACCTCGAAGAATACGAACAGGTTGAACAGGTCCGCTGTCAGGAAGGCGCCATACAAGCCCATGAGTTGGATCTGGAACAGGGCGTGGAAGCTGGCGCCCGCGCCATCCCAGCGGGCCCTGGCGAAGAGCAGGGCGCTGACGCCGATGATGCCGGTGAGCGTCAACAGCAGCGCGGACAGGTGATCCACCACCAAGACGATGCCGAACGGTGCGGGCCAGTTGCCGGGCAGGTAGACGCCGATCGATTCGGCCTGACCCTGGCCGCGTACCCAAGTGAGCAAGGTGATGGCGATGCCCAGGCCAATCAGCGTGGACAACAGGTTCAGGCGCCCCTTGAGCGGACGACGCTTTTCGCCCAGCAACAGCATCAAGGCGGCTGTGACCAGCGGCAGCAGGATGGGGGCGATGATCAGTTGGTTCATCAGGCTCATTCTTCACGCTCCCGGCCGTCGACGTGGTCGGTGCCGGTCAGGCCGCGCGAAGCCAGCAGCACCACCAGGAACAGTGCGGTCATGGCAAAGCTGATGACGATCGCGGTGAGCACAAGCGCCTGAGGCAGAGGATCGGTGTAGTGCAGCAGATCCTGTGTCACGCCTTCCTTGATGATCGGCTCCTTGCCGATGAACAGGCTACCCATGCTGAAGATGAACAGATTGACACCATAGGACAGCAGGCACAGGCCCATGATGACCTGGTAGGTACGTGGGCGCAGGATCAGCCAGACCCCGGAGGCGGCCAGCACGCCAATGGCCACGGCAATGACTTCTTCCATCAGGCGGCTCCTGCTTGGCTGGATTTAGTGGGCGTGCCCGGTCGATAGGCGCGTACCGACTGGTGCGCCAGGGCAGTGAGGATCAACAGCGTGGAGCCGACCACGACGGTGTAGACACCGATGTCGAAGAACAACGCGCTGGCCACGTGCACGTCACCCAGCACAGGCAAGTGCAGATGGGCGGTGTGGGTGGTCAGGAACGGATAGCCCAGGAGCATGGCTCCGGCGCCGGTCAGGGTGGCGCACAGCAGGCCCGTGCCCATCCAGCGCAGCGGTCGCAGGCTCATCTGGGCCTCGACCCACTGGGTACCGGCGACCATGTACTGGAGGATGAACGCCACCGACATCACCAGGCCAGCGACGAATCCTCCGCCTGGCTGGTTGTGGCCACGCATGAACAGGTACATCGACACCACCAATGCGATCGGCAACAGCAGGCGAACCAGCGCGGCCGGCACCATCATGAAACCTAGGGCGGTGTCGGTGGCATGGCGCGGGTTGATCAAATCAGTGACCACATCTGGGGCCAGCGAGCGCTGCTGGGCCGGCAATTGCATGCTTTCCTTCGGTGGGCGGAAGCGCCGCAGCAGGGCAAATACGGTGAGGGCCACGGCCACCAGGACGGTAATTTCGCCGAGGGTATCGAAGCCGCGAAAATCCACGAGCATCACGTTGACCACGTTGGTACCGCCGCCTTGAGGCAGGGCTCGGCTGAGGTAGAACGAAGAAATGTCGTTGGGCGTAGGACGGGTCAGCATGGCGTAGGACAGCAAGGCCATGCCACCGCCGACCAATACGGCCAGCAGCAGATCGCGCAGGCGGCGAAGGCGCGCACGCTCCTGAGTAGCACCTAGCGCCGAGACGCCTTCGATACGTCGTGGCAGCCAGCGTAGGCCGAGCAGGATGAGCACGGTGGTCACCACTTCGACCACCAGTTGGGTCAGCGCCAAGTCAGGCGCGGAGAACCAGACGAAGGTGATGCAGGTCATCAGGCCGCAGACACTGACCATGATCAGTGCCGCCAGGCGGTGGTACTTTGCCTGCCAAGCGGCGCCGATGGCACAGGCGATCGCGATCAGCCAGAGCGCGACGAACACGCCCGACCCGGGGATTTTCGGTCGATCACCCCAGCTCAGGCCGCTGTCTAGCATCGGCAGGAGCCCGGCGAGGAAGGCCGCCAATGCCAGCATGAACAGTTGCTTCTGCAAGCGGCGGGTGGTCAGCAGCCCTTCAAGGCGGCGGGCCAGCAGCATCAGGCGCACCAGGCCACGCTCGAACAGGCGCTTGCCGTTGAAGCGTTCGATCAGCGGTGGGTGTGGGAAGCGGCCTCGACGCAGTTGCTCGCGCAACAGCAGGTAGAGCACCACACCGCCGCACATGGCGATCAGGCTCATGATCAGCGGGGCGTTCCAGCCGTGCCAGATGGCCAGGCTGTATTCAGGCAAGGTCCCGCCGACCACCGGCAACGCGGCTGCGGCCAGCAACGGGCCGACCGACTGAGCGGGGAAAATGCCCACCACCAGGCACGTCAGCACCAGCAGTTCGACCGGTGCGCGCATCCAGCGCGGCGGCTCGTGGGGGGTATGCGGCAGATCCTGGGCGGTGGGGCCGAAGAAAACGTCGACGGTAAAGCGCAGCGCGTATGCCACGCTGAAAGTGCCCGCCAGGGTGGCGATCACCGGCAATGTGGCCTCGACCCAGGCGGTGGAGCTGATGAACACGGTCTCGGCGAAGAACATCTCCTTCGACAGGAAACCGTTCATCAGCGGAACGCCGGCCATCGAGGCGCTGGCCACCATGGCCAAGGTGGCGGTGAACGGAATCAGGCGGAACAGCCCGTTCAGCCGACGAATGTCACGCGTACCGCTTTCATGGTCGATGATGCCGGCGGCCATGAACAGCGAGGCCTTGAAGGTGGCATGGTTGAGGATATGGAACACCGCGGCCACGGCGGCCAGCGGGCTGTTCAGGCCCAGCAGGAGGGTGATCAAGCCCAGGTGGCTGATGGTGGAATACGCCAGCAGGCCCTTGAGGTCGTTCTGGAACATGGCGCAGAAGGCGCCGAGCAGCAGGGTCATGGCACCTGCACCGCCGACGATCCAGAACCATTCCTCGCTGCCCGAAAGCACCGGCCACAGCCGGGCGAGCAGGAACACTCCCGCCTTGACCATAGTGGCCGAGTGCAGGTACGCAGAGACGGGGGTTGGCGCTGCCATCGCATGGGGCAGCCAGAACTGGAAGGGGAATTGGGCGCTCTTGCTCAGCGCTCCGATCAGGATCAAGGGAAGCAGGACGGGATACAGCGCATGTTGGCGAATCAGGTCGCCGGCAGCCAAGACCTTGTCCAGGTCGTAGCTGCCGACCACATGGCCGAGCAGCAGCACCCCGACCAACATGCACAAACCGCCGGCACCTGTGACCATGAGCGCCATGTAGGCGCCCCGGCGAGCATCACTGCGGTGGTGCCAGTAGCCGATCAGCAGGAAGGAGAACAGGCTGGTCAACTCCCAGAAGAACACCAGCTGAATGAGATTGCCGGAAATCACCAGGCCGAGCATGGCGCCCATGAACGCCAAGAAAAAGGCAAAGAAGCGGGGCACAGGGTCCTGGGGCGACATGTAGTAGCGCGCATACAGCGACACCAGCGTACCGATGCCGAGCACCAGCAGGGAGAACAGCCAGGCGAAGCCGTCCATGCGCAGGACCAGGTTCAGCCCGAGGCTGGGCAACCAGAGGAACTCCTCGCGGATGACGCCGCCATGGGCAATCTGCGGGTACAGCAATGCTACCTGGATGGTGCCCGCCAGGGCGACGAGCCCGGCGAGAATGGACTCTGCGTTGCGTGCGTTGTGCGGCAGCACGGCTGCCAGGCAACTGCCCACGAACGGCAGAAGCAATAGCACTATCAATGACATAGCGTTCTAATCTGGAGGAGTTTGCCAAGGATCATACGTGCCGAGGAGTTGATCACCAACACGCAAGCGGTTGAACATTCCTACATATGGGGTGTGAAAAGCTGTTTTTTTATAACAGTTTTTTTCAAAGCATAGCTGCTGAGCGGGACTTCACAGGCCTGGTTCGCGTTCGTGAGTGTCGCGGCTTTCTTGCGTGGCCGGCCCCTCGTCGGTGCGGCGGATCTTCAATTCGCTGACCACCACGGCGATCACGATCAGCAAGCCCCCAAGCAATGCCAGGCCTGGCAGTCGCTCCCCGGCGATGCGCCCGACGATGCCGGCCCACACCGGTTCGCCGGCGTAGATGAGGGTGGCGCGGGTGGGGGATACGGATTTCTGCGCCCAGTTCATCGCTACCTGGATCACCGCGCTCATGGCGCCCAGGCCGATGGCGCTACATAGAAGCAGCCAGGAGAAGTCCGGGATGCGCTCCTGGGTCGGAACGATCATGAGAAAGGCCAGGGCTGAGGCGGTTAGCAGTTGAACCACCGTGACACGACGCACATCGACTTGGCCGGCATACCGGCTGATCAGGATGATCTCGGCTGCGATGGCCACGGCGCTGACCAAGGTCAGCAGCTCACCTTCGCTGAGGTTCAAGGTTCCGCTATCAGGGCCTGCCACCAGCACCAAGCCGATGAAGGCCAGGCAAATCCCGAGGCTTGGCATCAGCCCCGGGCGACGCCCGAGCACCAGCCACTGCAACAGCGGCACGAAGGGGACATAAAGGGCTGTGATGAACGCCGACTGGCTGCTGCTGATGGTCTGCAGGCCCATGGTCTGCAAGCCATACCCCAGCATGATCGATACGCCGATGAGCATGCCGGCCTTGAGCTCGGTCAGGGTCAGCCCCGGTAGTGAGCGCGCCGACACCAGGCCCACGAACAGCGCTGCGGCGGCAAAACGCAGGCCGACGAAAAACATCGGGCCGCTGACAGTCATGACGTTATGCACCAACAGGAAAGTGCCACCCCAGAGCATGGTGATGAATACCAGTACCAGTTCTGCCTTGCTCAAACGCAGGGATACGGTGGTTTTCGACGGGCTGGAGGATGGAGTCATGGTCTTGCGCGCTCAAAGAGGGCGGCGCACAATCCGCCGCAAAGTGGGCAGTATACTGCGCAATCCTAATCTGTGAGCAATATAGTGCACAAAGATGCCTCGCACCGTGCTTCGGTGCTGCAACATGTCAGTCAGAACATCCGCCAACTGCGCCATGCCGCGGGGTTGAGCCAGACGGCCCTGGCTGAACGATCCGGGGTCAGCCGGCGCATGCTGGTCGCCATCGAGGCGGGTGAAAAGAACGTCAGCCTGACGACGCTCGACCTGATCGCCGAAGCGCTCGGAGTGGTCTTCAGCACGCTTATCCAGGCGCCTGGACAACGCGATCCGAGCCGAATCAACGAGTTGGCCTGGGCAGGCGAGCATCCACTAAGCAAGGCCGTGCTGTTGGGCAGCAGCCCCGCCATGCGTGAAGTCGAATTGTGGGAGTGGACCCTGGCGCCAGGGGAGTGCTATGTCAGCGACGCTGACGCCGAGGGGTGGAGCGAGCAGATCTACGTGGTCGCAGGTTGCTTGACACTACTGATCGAATCGCGCGAGCTTCGCTTGCAGGTCGGCGAGTTCCACGTGTTTCCCAGCAATTGCCGCTACGCCTATCGCAACGACGGCAGCGAGCCCACGCGGTTCGTGCGCAATGTGGTGATATGACCTTTCAGGCACCGTATTCGCCGAGCAGTTGCTCGGTGCTCGCGACGCGGGCATAGGCGAACGCCAAGGCAGCCATGGAAGCGGCGTGGACCTGGGCGGCAGGAACTAGCTCGCCGGCAAACTCCAGAGGTAGCGTGGCGCAGGCATCATGGGCCACTGTGACTTGGTAGCCATGATCGGCGGCGGCGCGCGTCGCGGCATCGATGCACATATGGCTCATGCTGCCGACGATGGTCACGGCCTTGACCTGATGCTCGTCCAGCAGGGACTTGAGATCGGTATCGCGGAAGGCGTTGACCTGATGCTTGAGCACCACCGGTTCTCCCGGCGCTGGTGCGACCTTGGGATGGATCTGCGCGCCCTTGGAGGCCGGAGCGAAGAACGGCGCGTCGGCGCTGTCGAACTCATGGCGTACATGCACCACCAAGTCGCCCCGCTCGCGAGCGGCATCGAGCAGGTGGGCGGCGTTGTCGGCGGCTGCATCGGCGCCGTCGAGGGTCCACTTGCCGCCGGGGAAGTAGTCGTTCTGGATGTCGATGATGATCAGGGCCTGCTTGCTCATGCTGCCTCCTATGGCAGTAGTGGTTGGATGTGGATAGTTATAGGCTTGGACGACCACCTCTGGGATTGGCGCGATCGACACAATGACGGCAAAAACTGACAGCCCCAACATCCTGGAAATCGGCGTGTTGATCTATCCCGGCGCCCAGGGTGCGGCGGTGATGGGCCTGACGGATCTGTTCGCGGTAGCCAACCGGGTGGCCGCGGAACTTGGAGCGGGCGATCTGCCGAGGTTGCGCGTCAGCCATTGGCAGGTCGAGGGCGACGGGCAGGTTCGGGCTATCCATGACAGCTTGCCGCAACCTTCGCATGAGGTACGTGCGTTGGTGATTCCGCCAAGCCTGGCGTCGGCCCCCGGGCCTACGGTGCTCGAACATCATCGCGCCGCGCTCGGCCAATGGCATGGGCAGGGCGCGGTGCTCGCCTCGGTGTGCATCGGAGTGTTCTTCATTGCCGCCAGTGGTTTGCTCGATGGCCGTCAGGCCAGCACTCACTGGAACTATGCGCAGGCACTGGCCGAGCGCTTTCCCAATATCGAGGTGGTGGCCAATCAGCCATTGCTCGATGATGGCGACATCATGACCTCGGCAGGTCTGATGGCCTGGACCGACCTGGGACTGCGCCTGCTGGAGCGCTTTCTCGGCGCGACCCTGGCCCGTGAGACCGCACGCTATTTGGCCGTCGAGCCTCTTGCCACGACCTCACCCGGCGCACGCTTCAACCCGCGGCTGGACCATGGCGACGAAGCAGTGCTCAAAGTCCAGCACTGGTTGCAGGGCAGTGGCGCGCAGGAGGTGGACCTTACGACCATGGCGTTGTGCGCAGGTCTTGAGCCGCGCACTTTCTTGCGTCGCTTTCGAGCGGCGACCGGCATGCGGCCAACCGAATACTGCCAACAGGTACGGGTGGTGAGGGCGTGCCGGCTACTGGAGTTCACGCGGCGCAGCGTGGATCAGATCGCCTGGGGCGTGGGCTATCAGGATCCGGGAGCGTTTCGCAAGGTCTTCCAGCGCATCACCGGATCGACACCCAGCGATTACCGCCGGCGCTTCGTCCAGGCATGACAGACTGCGGTTGTCATTGCGGATGCGGCCCTGGCCCTTCCTCGGCCAGGCGGTCCTGATGATTACGCAGCGGGCACTCTTTGAGTGACAGGCAGCCGCAACCGATACAGCCGTCCAGCTGGTCGCGCAACAGGGTCAGTTCGTCGATACGGCGATTGAGGTCCTCACGCCATCGCGCCGACAGCCGGCGCCAGTCCTCGGCGGTCGGTACGTGATCGTTGGGCAGGCTGTCGAGGGCTTTGGCGATGTCGGCAAGGGCGATACCCAATCGCTGGGCCATCTTGATCACGGCGACTCTACGCAGCATCGAGCGCGGATAGCGGCGCTGGTTGCCGGCGTTGCGCGTACTGTGGATCAGCCCCTTGGTTTCGTAGAAGTGCAATGCGGTGACCGCCACGCCGCTTCGGGCCGCCAACTGGCCGACGCTCAGCATCATCTGATGGGTGCCAGACATGGAAAAAAATCCCTTGACCTTGAGTTAACTGGAGGTTTTAGCCTTGTTAGCCATCGTGCAGCAAGCATCCGCAACAAGGAGACTGTCCATGGCGGCTCAGCCCCATTCTTTATGGTTTACCCAGATGATTGAATACGAAGTGCCGGCAGCTTGCCAGCATGCCTTGGCTGATGCCTTGGTAGTGCGCAGTGAAGAGCTGGCAGTGCGTTGTGACGGTTTGCTTGGCGTCAGTATTCAAGCCAGCGATGACGGCAGTCGGGTGCTCCAATACCTGCAATGGCAATCACGCCATGAATGGGCAGCGGCTGCCAGCTTCTTCGTCGAGGAGCCGTTTCTCGACCTGTTGTGCCAGCACCAAGCACGGGGCGTGAACTTCGCCGCCTTCCAGACGTTGCGCAGCCTCGTACGAGGCGAGGATGGCGGTCTGCATTGCCAGGTCGGTGAGCCTCAGGCATACCACGGGGCGTAATGCGGGTAACGGTCCAGACGGGCGCCGATGACCATTTCTGCGATCCAGGACGCGAGGATCGAACTGTAGCCTTTCTGGCTCTCTTCGCTGGACAGCGCATGATCCGCCCCATCGACGATGCGATGGGTCAGGGAATGGGCAGCAACGAACGCCGAGCGATAGCTCATCAACGTATTGTGCGGCACATAATCATCATGCTCGGACTCCACCAGCAGCACATCGCCTGTGAATTCGGCGCAAGCTGCCAGGGCGCGATTGTCGGCTGGGCCCAGAATCCGCTGGCGATAGTTGTTCAGGCGCTGGCGGTCCAAGGCTTGCTTGGGGGTGCCCCAGTCTTCGTCCCAATACAATGCCGGGACCCGCAAGGCAAGCCATCTGACTGGCCGCTGAGTGGTGAGCAAAGTCGCCAGGTAGCCGCCATAGCTGCTGCCAATCAGCGCGATGGCGCTCGGGTCCACTGCTGGGTGGCTGGCCAGGCGGTCATAGGCGGCCAGAAGATCTTCGAGGTTCTGTTGGCGGGTGACGGTCAATCGCTGACTTTCGGTCTTCTCGTGGCCGCGCAGGTCGAAGGTCATGCACACGCAGCCTAGGCCGGTGATCTGTCGTGCCCGTGCCAAGTCGCGTTGCTGGCTGCCGCCCCAGCCGTGGACGAAGAGAATGGCCGGCATCTTGCTGCCGGGGCTGACCACGGTGCCGGCGATGCGGCCGTCCTCGACCTGCAACTCTACGGTTTCACTCTGAATGGTCATGGTGGCGTATCCGTGCATACTTGCTGAGTTGTCCAAGTTCACTGTCGTTTCCTTGGTAGAAAAGTGTGGCGTCGGCCGGCAATTTGGCGGTACCGAAGACTTCATGGCTCGAAGCGCGTACCTGCAACAGGGCTGGGTCATCGGCGAAGGCCTGCAGGGCCAGGACCTCGGCGCTGCTGGCACCGCCCAGGCGCCAGGATTGCTCTAACACCCCGCTGCGCAGGTGCTGGCGCGCGTCCAGACCGCGGGCGATATCGTAGTTGCGGCGCGAAGCGATGAAGCCTGGAAAGTGCTGCTGGGCGGCGCGTTCGTAGGTCATGGCCTGGGTGATCGCCAGACGCAGATGATCTTCCAGTGGCAGTTGCAGCAAGGCCTCATAGCCCCCTCGAACCACGATCAGGTCCGAACCACCGTAGATTTCGGTGCCCGAGTGATCGTGAGTCAGGCGTTGGGTGCCGTAGTAGCTGCAGCTCAATTGTCCCACCCGCACCTGGCCGACACTGAAGGTCTGTACTTGTTCCAGATGCTCTTCGAGCACGAGGCCAACGAGCGCCAACGCCTTGTCGTCCATTTGCGCAAGCATCGGTTCAAGGTCCTGTGCCTCTTCGATCACGGCTTGTCCTCGCCCGGCGCAGGCCAGTACCGGCTTGACCCGCAGCGGACCCTCGTTTAGCAGCAAGCGCGCAGCTTGCCGAGCGTCGGCTTTGCTGAAAACGGTATAGCCCCGCAAGAGGGCATCGCACGCGTCCTGGGCGAAGGCGTCGCTCCAGCCGGGCGGGAAGCTGGCATTGGCCGGCAAAGGGTGGGAAATCGCCTTGGTCGCCACGAATGGGAAAGGCACCACACCACCGAACAGGTCGTCTTCGTCGAGGATGCCCATGGCGCGGTAGCGTTGTGAATCAACCAGGGTTTCGGTGGGCAGATAATAGAAGGCACCGGTGCTGGTCGAGGGCAGTCGGGTTTCCACACGATCGATACCCAGCAGTCGAGCCAGGTAATTGGCGATTTTGAGATGGACCGCGTGCTCGTGCTCGGGGGTGTGTTCACGTGTGTCGAGCAGGACAACGGCGGTTTTCGGGTCGCTGGACTGGGGCATAGGCGAAGTCTGTCCGCTGGGATGTATGGAGTCTGAAGGCACTTGGGCGGGCAAAGTTCAGCCGACATGATCAATGGCCGTGGTCCGCCGATGCAGCGCGGCGATTGCAGGGCATGGCTGGCTGCTCCATTATCAACGGCTTGGAATAGCCGATGGTGTATCCGCAGGAGTGCGCATGAACATTCAGTCCCCGATTCAGCAAAGCGTTCCGGCCCGCCTGGCGCGTGTGCGCGAGATAATGGCCGGCGAAGGCGTGGATGCCTTGCTGGTCCCCTCGGCTGACCCCCATCTATCCGAGTATCTGCCAGGGCACTGGCAAGGCCGCCAGTGGTTGTCTGGCTTTCATGGCTCAGTAGGGACTTTGGTCGTCACGGCCGATTTCGCCGGGCTGTGGGCCGATAGCCGCTACTGGGAGCAGGCCCAGCATGAACTGGCGGGCAGTGGCATCGAGCTGATGAAGTTGCTGCCTGGCCAACCAGGGGCGCTGGAGTGGCTTGGTGAGCATGTTCGGTACCAGGGAACGGTGGCCGTCGATGGAGCAGTGATGGCGTTGGCCTCCGCCCGGCAGTTGCAGGAGCGACTGAAGGCCCGCGAAGTGCGCTTGCTGACCCATCTGGATTTGCTGGAGCGGGTCTGGGACGGGCGGCCGGCTCTGCCAGGCAATCCGGTCTACCAGCATCTACCGCCTCATGCGACCGTCAGTCGTGCGGAAAAACTTGCCGAACTGCGGCAGACCCTGACTGAGCGCGGCGCCGATTGGCACTTCATCGCCACTCTCGACGACATTGCCTGGTTGTTCAACCTGCGCGGCAGCGATGTCTCCTACAACCCGGTATTTGTCTCCTTCGCGTTGATCGGGCAGGAGCAGGCAACTCTGTTCGTCGGCCTGGACAAGGTCGACGATCACCTGCGCCATGTGCTGGCGGTCGATGGGATCTCGGTGCGCGACTATGCAGAAATCGGCCGGGCCTTGGCCGCGATACCCCCAAATGCCCGCTTGCTGGTGGATCCGGCCCGTGTCACCTGTGGCTTGCTGGATCACCTGAGCGCCGATGTGCAATTGCTCGAGGGTATCAATCCGACCACCTTGAGCAAGTCCCGCAAGGGCGAAGAAGATCTGGTGCATATCCGTCAGGTAATGGAGCAGGACGGCGCGGCATTGTGCGAATTCTTCGCCTGGTTTGAGGCCAACTTAGGCAAGCAAACCATCACCGAGCTGACTATCGACGAACGATTGAGCGCGGCGCGTGGGCGCCGGCCGGGGTTCGTGTCGTTGAGTTTTTCCACTATCGCGGCGTTCAACGCCAACGGTGCCATGCCGCATTACCGGGCGACTGAGCAGTCCCATGCGGTGATCGAAGGCGATGGTTTGCTGTTGATCGATTCTGGTGGCCAATATGTAGGGGGTACCACTGACATCACCCGGATGGTGCCGATCGGCGTTCCCAGCCTCGAGCAGAAGCAGGATTGTACCCGTGTGCTCAAAGGCATGATTGCATTGTCGCGGGCACGCTTCCCCCGCGGGATCCTGTCGCCGTTGCTCGATGCCATCGCCCGCGCGCCGATCTGGGCTGACCAGGTTGACTATGGGCATGGCACCGGGCATGGCGTGGGCTATTTCATGAATGTCCATGAGGGGCCACAAGTGATTGCCTATCAGGCGCCGACTCTGCCACAGACGGCCATGCAAGTGGGCATGATCAGCTCCATCGAGCCTGGTACCTACCGGCCAGGAGCCTGGGGGGTGCGGATCGAGAACCTCGTTGTGAACCGCGACGCTGGCAAGAGTGAGTTTGGCGACTTTCTCTGTTTCGAAACCTTGACCTTGTGCCCGATCGATACCCGTTGCTTGATCCCAGAGTTGCTTGGGCAGGACGATGTGCAGTGGCTCAACAGCTACCATGCGACGGTACGTGAACGACTGGCGCCATTGCTCAAGGACGAAGCCTTGGCCTGGCTCGAGGCGCGCACAGCGCCCCTTTGATGGGGAAGGGCAGTAACGAGAAAGGGCAGCCGATGGGCTGCCCTTTTTTCATGTCATTTGCACAGGACGATCATGCTGCGGCTGGTGTAGCCGGCAGGGTTGATGCCGAATAGGTAGTCGCCCGGCTCCTCATCGGTTTCGCCGGAGCGGGCGATGACTTTGTAGCCACGTTTGCCACAGGAGGTGGCCGCTTTGCTGTAGCACTTGTCCCAAGAAGAGGACAAGCCTGAGCAGTTGATGTGCAAGCCCTTCTTTCCCCGTTTCACCTCCGTCTTGGAGGTGGCGGCGCATCCAGCAATCGCCAAGATGACCAGGATGAGAAAAATACGTTTCATTCCTGTCCTTAAAAGCAGAGCCGACCAGCACGTCTGGCTCTGTCGTTTTCGCTCTTTTCTTCCTGAAGGTTCTCCAACATCCCTGTTTTTACAGTAGATAGCGTAAAGATCAAATTTTTATGACAGCTTAGTCAGGCAGGCAGGGTGAGACAATCGGAAATTCCCTGTCAAATGAAAAGATTTCTCATGTCAGTCTGCCGCTACGGCGGCCGGTGCTTCCCGGCGCATGGACAACGTTGCGCCTACCGATGCAATGATGATGGCCAGAATCGCCAGCCACTGGGCGATTGTCAGCACTTCACCCAAAAACAGCAGGCCAGAAAGCGCCGCAATGACAGGCTCAATGCTCATCAAGGTGCCGAAGGTCCGTGCGGGCATCTTGGTCAAGGCAATCATTTCCAGGCTGTAGGGAAGTGCTGTCGAGAGAATCGCGACACCGAGGGCCACCGGAAGCAGGGCAGGGGTCAGCAGTGCGCTGCCGGCATGGGCGATGCCAATGGGGGCGACGAATAGTGCGGCGACCAACACGCCAAGGGCGGCGGTCTGGATGCCATGTTCGGACCCTGCGCGTTGCCCATAAAGAATGTAGAGCGCCCAGCAGACCCCGGCGCCCAAGGCATACGCAGCGCCTGTTGGGTCGATGGCATGATCGGATTGGCCGATCGGGATCAATAGCAGCAAGCCGATGACTGCCAGTCCGATCCAGAGAAAGTCCATGACCCGACGCGAGGCCAGGAGTGCCACGGCCAAGGGGCCGGTGAATTCCAGTGCGACAGCGATTCCCAGCGGGACGGTGCGCACAGCCATATAAAAGAGAAGGTTCATCCCGCCCAGTGCCAAGCCGTAGATAACCACGCTGCGCAGGGCTGCGGTGCTCATGCGCACTCGCCATGGTCGAAGCAGCAGTAACATGATGATACTGGCGAACACCAAGCGCAGCGCGGTGGTGCCTTGGGCCCCGACGACAGGGAACATGGTCTTGGCCAGAGAAGCGCCAGATTGAATCGACGTCATGGCAATGATCAGCAAGCCGATAGGAAAGAGTGTGGCGGCCAGGCTGCGGGGCTGGATGTTCATTTAGGGCAGACAATCCTTTTGAGAGGGTAACGCGGTGTGCGCACTATAGTGCGCAATGGGGCAGGTGGGTCGCAAGAGTATAAAGGTGATGTTTTTTTAAATACCTGTTGACGGGGTTTCGAATCCCCTTATAATGCGCCCCACTTCCGACGCAGTCGAAACGCAAAACTCCTTGATAATCAACGAGTTGAAC